>NZ_JBHYMK010000047.1:0-41030 GCF_042743065.1 Streptomyces sp. NPDC058872 | reverse complement strand
CGCCCCCAGCGGGGGCCGGGCCGCACGAACGGTCTTACGGGGTGCGCCGGGCTGGTGCGGGGCGCGATGAGGAGGAGGCTGGGGCCGGGTTGCGCGGCGAGGGGTGGGCGGTTCGGGCGCGGGCCTCGTGCGCGGCTTGCTGGAAGGCGGCCTCGTCGAAGACGTCAGGACTGCAGTTGACCTTGTACCCGGACAGGTGCAGGGCCGGGAGGGCGCGGCTCGCCAGGCGCTTCTTCTCGTCCGCGGCGAGGTCGTCGGGCACGGTGTGCCAGATGTAGAGCGGCGCACCGGCGGGGTACTCGTGGCGCTTCAGCCCGAGCTGTTCCAGCAGGTCGTGGAGCGCGGCGGGGGCGCCGGTGCGGGTGTCGGCGTGGATCGTGGTGGTCAACGCCTTGACGTAGAACTCCACGTCCGTGCCGTATTCGTCAGCCAGATTGGCCATGAGCCTCTCTTCGGGGTCAACGGTGGCGGGCGGTCGGCGTCCGGGCGCCGAGCGGGGCGGGGGCCGCGGGCGCCGGGGCTGAGGTGGGCGCGGTCCGGCCGGCCGGGTGCTGGAGCGCTGTGCCGATGCCGAGCGCGTCGAGCTGCGGTCCGATCGCGCGCAGGGCGCGGGCCTGGGCCCGGGTGTCATCCGCGGTGAGCCGGTAGATGCCGCTCTGCGGGTCCTGGATGAATCCGTTCGCTTCCAGGACGGCGCCGGCTCCCTTGCCGACGGGGGCGGTGGCGATGCTGCCGTCGGGCTGCCACGTCAGGACGAGACGGTCTGCTTGGGAGGGCTGCAGACCACCCAGGGCGTTGTCACGGACCTGGGCGAGGGCCTGGTCGTAGCGGACGAGCAGGTCGCCGGCGACCTGTTCGGCGCTCAGGAACGGGTCGTCGGCCAGGGCGATGCCGTTGGGCTCGGGGACGGCGCGGTATGCCTCGTCGGGCAGGGCGCGGGGGGCGACGGCGGCGATCAGGAAGCTGTCGCGCTCGTCGTGCCGTTCGAGGACGACGAGCTGGGCGCCGTCCGGGCGGCTCAGGACGGCTGCCTGCCGCAGCGGGTGCTCGGCGAGGGAGGCGGCGACCAGGTCCAGGTCCCAGATGCGCGCGGCGAGGTCGGCGAGATCGTCCTTGGCGTCCGGCGGGAGGTAGGAGCTGGTCCACGCCTCGGGCAGTTCGCCGGCGAGGACGTCGGCGTACGAGGCGAGGCGCTCGGAGGTGTCGTGGTGGTGCATGGTGTCCTTGGGCGAGGTGAGGGTCAGCGGCGCAGGCTGGCGGCGACCGGGGGCGGCGGGGCCGGAAGCGTGCGCGGCGGGGGCGGGCAGGCGCACACGGCGGAGCGTTCGCGTTCGGTGGCGGGAACCTCTTGGGTGCAGGTGCTGCGGCCGGGATGCGGGGCGTGCCGGTCGGCGAGCGCGTTGCGGGTGTGGGAGAGGTCGCTGCGGATGACGCCGAGGTGCTCGTCGGCGAGGTAGCGCAGCCGCCTGGCGATGTAGGGGTCGGACGCTTCGCCGAGTCCGTCGTGGAAGTCGGCCACGCTGGTGAGCACTTCGTACAGGGCGGCGAGGATGCCGTCGTGGGCGGCGGTCAGCTCGGTCAGGGCGTCGGCCGCCTCTTCCGTGGTGACGGCTTGCCGGATCCGCTCGGCGAGATAGGCCACGGAGGAGCCCAGTGGCGGATAACTGGCGGGACGTGAGTCGGTGTCGAAGTCCTCATGGCAGTCGACGTGGTAACCGGCGGCTCGTAGTCGGGCGACGGCTGCGGTGGCGAGGCGGCTCTCGTCTGGATCGGCCAGACCGGTGGGGGCTCGGTGGTAGGTCTCGTGGAGACGGACGACGGCGACGAATCCGGCGCGCTGGAGGATGCAGTGCGCCTCGGGGTCCCCACCGCGGGCGAGAACCTCGCCGGAGTGCGGGTCGCGGCGGATGGACAGGAACCGGTCGGCCAGGGGCAATAGGGACCTTTCTCTTACAGGGCTCGGTGGGCGGGGCGCTGGACGGCGGAGGGTGCGGTGGCGACCCGGGTCTGGAACAGGTGGCCGGCGGTAGCGTCCAGGTCCTGCTGGATGGTGTGCAGGCGACGCGCGATCAGCTCCAGGCGGTGCGCGGTGTCGCCGCCGGCGGCGCCGGACTGGGATGAGAGCCGGTGCGCGACGTGCTCGACGAGTCCGCGGACCGCCGCCAGGGGGCCGGCGGGCTCGTCGGCGATCTGCGCGAGCACGTTCGCGAGCTGACCCGACGCCGTCGGTGCGAGCCCGGAGCCGGCCCGCGCGGACGGTGTGGCGCGTACTGGGATCAGCTGCAGGTCCTCCTCGATGCGGCGGGCTTCTGCCGCGAGGCGCCGCAGGACGTCGGTGGGCGGCGCGTGCCACGCACCGTCGAGGTGGATCAGGTTGGCGATCAGGTCCAGGCGCCGGGGCTGGGCCTGGAGGGCGATCCACCGGCAGCCGTGCTTCTTGCCGGGAATCTCGATCCCGGCGGCGCGGGCGAGCCGGTGGGCGACTTCGGCCCACTCGGGGCCGGTCAGATTCCGGTCGTCGGGATGCAGCCGGGCATCGAGGTGGAGGATCGCGCGCCGGTCGTCGTTGGGACTGACAGCGAACAAGTGCTCCAGGTAGGGGTCTTCGAGGTGCGTGGCCCACTGGATGGAGCTCCAGGTCGTGTGCTCGTCGCCGAACGCGGAGTCGTCCAGGCCCGGCCAGTGGGCGACGACCGTGCGCTTACTCAAGCCCTCGCCCGGGGCCGGGTGCCCGAGTGCCTCGGCGAGCGGGCCGCACGGGGTGTGGGTCCGCTTGTGCAGGCGGGGGATCACTGGCCGGTCCGGGCGTCGTCCACGTGGACCAGCTGGCCCACGGCGTTGGTGGTGTACCAGCCGCAGTCGATCAGGGCGTCCTCGCCGGGGTACTTCGGCAGCAGGGCGTCCTCCATGGCCCGCAGGTGGATCAGGCAGTCCGGGCAGCGGCGCGAGAGGTGCACGAGGTACCGGGGGTGGGCGGTGAGGTAGGACTGCTGCCCGCCGGTCGCATCGCGCAGGCGCCAGCCGTCCTCGTCGGTCGGCAGGTGCCAGGACGGCGCGACCACTCGCATCGCGTCGCCCCACAGTTCGCCGCCGGCCACCCCCTTGAGGACGACGACGGTGTCACCGGCCTGGAAGTGCTGGTGGGTGATGTCCCGGTTCGGGGTGAGCGGGTCGGGGGTGAGCGCGACCACGGGGTCGGGCGGGAGCTGGGACATGCGGTTCCTTCCACGTGGGGCGGATGCGGTGGGAGGAACAATGGTCCGCAGGATCGCCGGTTTGGCTAACCGGCGATCGTCGGTTATGTTGCCCCGCCGTCAGCGGAACGGGTTCTCCGTCCCGCGGTCGTCCTCACCGGCGGCTTCGAGGAGTTCCAGCAGGTCAGAGCCCTCCGCGTCGCGCTGGTCGATCCACCACCCGGCGCGTGTGATCAAGCGGGCCTTGTCTTCCAGCTCCGCCCAGTCCGCCTCGTCCCACGCCCCCTCGACGACCAGGGCGGTGTGCGCGGACACCATCAGCTGATGGCGGGATCGCTCACCCCAGCCCAGAGCCTTCTGCGATCCCTCCAGCTCCGGCATGTCGAACTGCTTCGCCCACGCGGCGGCGGCCTCCTGCTCCGCGGCCCGCCTGGCTGCGAGCCACTCCTCCTTGGACTCCGTATCGGCGTCGCGGGCCGCCTTCCAGCAGTCGGTGCAGTCCCGGCCGGCGAGCCAGCGGGCAAATCCGGCCCGCCGGTCGGCGGGCCGGTCGGCCAGGTCATGGATCACCTGGTGGGAGCACGCGTGCTCCACAGTCCACTCCGTACGGACCCCCGGGGAAGTCCGCTTGACGGGGTTTGCGTTCGAGGTCGGGTTGCTGGTCTGGTGCGTCAAGTCGAGTGTCTTTCGTTGGCGATTGGGGTGGTGGCCTGCGTCGTCGCGGTGGGTCGTGCATCGGATGCACGGTTCATGCGGTGGACGGAGGTGGTCTGGAGCGCTGGGCGGTGGTCTCGGGGACGCTTCCGCCTTCTGCGTTGTCTCAGCGTGTCCTGCGGATGGCGTCGGTGGCCGCCGTGGCGATGGCAGCGGGTGCGCTGGCCGGCCGGGGTAGGTGGAGCAGGGTGGTCCCCGGCAGGTGGAGGGATGTCTTGTTGAGGGTGAGCTGGAGTACGGCGCAGCCGGCGGTCGTGAGCTGCTTGATGCGGGTGACGGCCTGAGTGGTTTCGTCGGGGGTGTAGTGGGCGTCGGTGACGATCACGAGGAGGCGGCCGGCGCCGGGGCGGCTGAGTTCGAGGCCGTGGTCGAGTGCGTCGATGGCGTCGCCGAGGTTGTGGCTGCCGCCGTTGGCTTTGAACGTCGTCACGTGTTCTGGTGCCCGGTGGGTGGGCCGGGTCAGTGCGGTCAGATCGTGGTCGTAGGCGATGGTGGCGGTGCGGGAGTCGGGGTCGGTCAGGGCTGCTGCGCGGGCCACGATCCAGGCAGCGGAGGCGACGGGTCCGCAGGCGGCGCGCATGGAGCCGGAGACGTCGACGGCGATGCCCACGCGCAGGGGCGGGGTGGGGGAGTTGCGGCGGCGGGTGTGGGTGAACGGTTCTGCGGTGGGGATCGAGCCGGCGGCGCGCTGGGCGTCGCGGGCGAGGGCCTGGCGCATGTTGAGGCGGCCGGGCGGGGTGGGGCTGGTGGTCCGCTCCTCGGTGCGTTCGCGGTAGGCGGCGGCGCGAAGGGCGCGGCTCAGGCGCGCGGCGGCGCTCTGCTCGGCGGCGGTGGGCCGGCGGGTTCCGGTGACGGGGTTGCTGTAGGGGGCCGGTGTGCCGTCGGGGTTGACGGTGGAGCCGCGGGGGTTGAAGACCGACTTGGCGGTGGCGGCGGCCTTGCGCCGCTGGCCGGCCTGCTGGGCGCGGTCCTTGGCCTGTGCCCTGGACCGCGCGGCCACGGCGTTGTTCGCGGCTGCGTGTGCCGTGAGGTCGGCGGCGTCGTTGGCGGCCATGTTGTCCATGACGACCGTCACGGCGCCGGACAGCAGATCGGTGAGGTTTTCCGGCACGGGCTGGGCGGGGGCTGCGGTGTCCAGGGCGTCGCACCAGTCCTGGGCGTGCGCGAGCATGGTCGTGGCGTCGTGGTCGGCGCACTGGTGGGCTGCGGACCAGATGCGGGTGAGGGTGGACAGCAGGTCGGCGCCCAGGACCTTTTCGCACAGATCGGCGACGGCCCGGGTCTCGCCGGCGTCCAGGATGCCGGCGTCCCGGCGGCCGAGGATCAGGGCCGCGATGCCGGCGGCGTGCTCGATGCCCTGGAGGGTGGGGTGGGCGATGTCGGGCATGACCAGGGTTCGGGCACTGGTGCGCAGGTACGTGCGGTCGGTGGGCCGCCTGGTCAGGTGTGCGCCTTCGACGCGGCTCTCCTCCAGCAGGAGCGCGGCCTCGACGACACGGGGGTCCGCTCCGGCAGGCGCCGTCCAGACGGAGTGGGCCGCGTGCGCGGCCTCGTGGACGAACACGCCCCAGGCGGCCGGGTAACGCTCCTCGTCGCCCACGATCCGCGGATGGATCTCGTGGGGCTTCAGCGGGGCGAACAGGCCGGCGTCGAACTCGACCTCGCCCAGCGTGGGGTAGAACGCGGCAGGTGCGCCGCTGCGCGTGCCGGGGCGGCAGGTGACGAGGAGGTCGTTGCGGCCGGAGAGGGCGACCAGCCGGTCGCCGAGTTCGGCTCCCACGCGCAGCCACGCGGACGGGGAGGAACGAGGCTGTGCGGGTGGGGCGCCGTCGTCGTCCCATCGCGCGAGGTCGGCGTCGTCCTCCGGCGTAGTGGCGGGGGACTGCACGTGGTGGTGGGCGCTCATCGCGCACGTCCCCGGTACGCGGAGACGGCGCTGCCTGGGGGCTTTCGGACGGCCGAGGCGGTGAGCTGCTTGCCGAGGGTGAGAGGCGCGATCGTCTTGACGCCGACAGCCTTGATGACGGCTTCGGCGACGGCGTCGCGATCCTCCACCGGAGCGATGCCGACCAGGTTCGCGAGCGCGGCTTTCGTGCCGAGGACGACTTCGGTCTTCTGGTAGCTGAGCAGCTCCCGCAGCTGGGGGGCCCAGCCCAACTCGCCGAGTTCGACCTGGCGGGCGAGGTGTCGGGCGACCCGGACCACCCGGGCATCGATCCGCAGCGCCAGGGCGAGGTCGTAGTCCGTGCCGATCTGGATCTGCACGCTGAACCGGCTCGCGAGAGCCTCCGTCAACACCGCCCCGTGGACGCCGGGATTGTGGCCCGCCACCACGTAGAAGCCCGGCTCGGCCTTGATGGTCTCGCCCTTGTGGGCCTTGACCTGGATCTGCCGGCGCCCGTCCATCGCGGGATACAGCGCCGCCAACACCTTCGGTGAGATCAGGGTGGCATCGTCGATCAGCAGGGCGCGGCCCTCGGTCATCGCGGTGACCAGCGGACCGTACTGGAAGACGTAGCCTCCGCCGTCGGCCTGCGTGTACTCGCCGATCAGGTCGCCGACCGTGGTGTCGCCGTCACCGGCGACGGTGAGCAGGTCCGGGAACGCCGCCTCCACCAGCGACGTCTTGCCGGTGCCCGGAGGGCCGTAGAGCAGGACCGGCACGTCGGCGTCGCGCAGGCGATTCAACGCCTCGACGTCGGGCAGATCGGCCAGCTCCCTCGGGTGGTAGAGCTGGCCTCCCGCGCGGCGGATCGGGCCGGTGTGCCTGGGCGTGGCTGCTGCGGGAATGGTCGTGCGGGCCGTGGCCGCCTGGGCGCGGGGAGCGTGGGTGCCCGGTGGGCTGATTACAGCGGTCTGCGCGGCTGCGGTGGTCTTCGCGTTCGCACGGAACTGCGGTTGTCCGGTTCCGCTTTGGTCGGCCTCGCCGCGTCGCACCAGGGTGAGGGCGGCGTTGCGGACGGCGCCATGGGAGTGGCCTAGTTGCCTGGCCATGTCCCCGATGGTGAGCTTGTCCACCGGCCGGTCGGCCAGCAGCCGGGCCACCTTCGCCCTCAGTTCGCCGCCCTTGGTCCGCGCTGGACTGGTAGGCGCTCCGGGTGTGGTCAAAACGAGGTCCCTTCAACAGGTATGGGTGCGGGCGGGGTTGGCGATGCGCTGGAGGGGCTGGCCGCTCTGGGAGCGGATCACGGACTGCGCCGACACCGGAGACCGGGCCAACCGGGGCGTGCTGGCGGCGCTCACCGGCCGACCGAGGGCTCGGTGCAGGTGCAGGGGATGGCCGGCGACGGGCAGCTCGCCGCCTGCCGAGCAGGCCCGTGCGCCTGCTCCGTACCGGGTTCCGTCGCGTGGCAGGCGCAGCCTGGCGCTTCTTCGAAGCCGTCCTGGAGCAGGATCCGCCGGGCGGCGGCGTTGTAGCCGGTGGTGGTGATCTCGCCGGTGATGGCGTGCCGGATCGTCATGAACGGCTCTGCTGGTACTTCGGGCAAGGCGGATCTCCTATCGGTGGTGGCGGGAAAACGGTGGGGTGTTGGGCGAAGGCGAGAGCCCGCAGGTTTCAGCGCATCAACGGCGCGCGGCTGGGGACTACGAACGATGGGCGATGACTGCCGAGCTGCTCCAGGGCGGGCCTCACCGCCCCGCAGCCGCTTGACTCGCCTTTCCGCACGTTCTGATGGCCGGGTGTACCAACAGCGGCCATAGATAGATCTCCGCAAGACGGTTGGAAAATGGGGGTGCCCTGGATCAGGGCGTCTTGTGCCGGCCCCCGGGCGGGCGGCGGTGTCGCCCGCGGCGGACCTGGCAGTCGGCGGCGCCGAGGCGTCGGCGTGCGGCGAGCAGGACGACGAGCGCGAAGGCCGCGCCGGCGGCGGGGAGCGCTGCGGTGGCCAGGGGCTGCTCGGAGAGGCGTCCAGCCAGAGCGGTGCCCATCGACTGCCCCGCGCCGATCGACAGGATCAGCCACGCGTACGCCTCACTGGTCCGGCCCGCGGGCGTCAGGGCGTCGGTGGTCACGTAGGCGCACGCGACCACGACGGTCAGGAACACACCGGGCACGGCGACCGCGGCGGTGGCCGCGTACGGGCCCGGCAGGGCAACGAGGGGAAGCCAGCCGGCCAGGAAGAACGTTCCGCCGCCGATCAGCCGATCCGTGGTGGTGCTTCTCCAGCGGCGGCGTCCGTAGAGGAGGCCACCGAGGAAGCTGCCGGTCGAGAACGCGGCGGGCAGGATCCCGGAGAGCAGCTCCTGCTCGTGGTGCTTGGCCATGGTGATCGCCCACACGTTCATGGCCCCGATCGCGAACCCGATCCCGGCGAGGGAGGCGAACAGCAGCAGCAGGCCGGGGCTGGCCAACCGGCGTGGCATCCCGGCTGGTGCCTGTGCGGACGGTGTCGGGCGCCAGCGCCGCGAAGGCGACGACGGTGGTGCCGAAAAGGCCGAGGGCGGCGGTGACGGCGAGTGCGACGGCGGGGTTGTACGCGGAGGCGAGCGCGGCGACGAGCAGGGGGCCGGCGATGTACAGCAGGCCCTGCGTGCCGGTGTCGAGGGCGAGGGCGGCGTGCCGCAGCCGGTGGTCGGGCAGCACGCTCGGCCACAGTGCCCGGAGCCCTGCCTCCAAAGCGGGCGTGGTCAGGCCGCTGGCGACGACGATGGCGGTGGCCAGGCCCGGTCCGCCGTACGGTCCGGCCAGGGGAAGCGCCACCAGGAGGGCGGAGTTGAGCAGGGAGGCCGGAAGATGCACCGCCATCTGGCCGTGGCGGTCCATGAGGCGTCCCTTGACCGGCTGGGCCAGCGCGGACGACAGCCCGTACAGGGCGCTGAGCAGCCCGCCGAAGGCGATGCTGCCGCCGCTGGTGGTGGCCCACAGGACGATGGCGACGGGCGCCATGCCGTTGGGGAGGCGGCCGACGAGGGTGCCGCCGAGCAGGCGGGCGACGTACGGGCTGCCCAGCACCGCGCCGTAGGTGATGCGCGGTGCTGGGGCCGGGGGTGCGGTCAGGGACAAGAAGGGCTTTCTCTCGAAGGAGGCGCCGCCTCAGCGGTGGCGGGCGGCCGTGCTGGTGCGAGGCGGCGGAGTGGGCGGTGTGGTGCCCACGGCAGGGCCGGGGCGCAAGCGCGGCGCGGGTGTGCGGTGCGGCGGCAGGACGGCGACGGTCGCGCCGAGGTCCTCGGCCGCCTCCTCGACTTCGCGGGTCAGGAACTCGATCTGCCGGCCGAGCGCGGAGAGCCGGACGGCGACCTGCCGGCCCTGGACGGTCTCCAGCGCACCGGCGAACTGGGCGCCGGTTTGCAGGAGTTCCTGGAGGCGGACCATCGGGCCTGCGTCGTGGCCGCGCTGGGTGGCGCTGAGCAGCGCGTTGGATGCGTCACCGGCGTGCTGGGACTCGATGACGCTTTGGATGAGTTCCTGCAGCGACACCTCGGGCGCGGGCTCGGCCCGGTTGAACTCCGAGAAGTCGGCCCGCAGGACACCGGGCGGGACTGGGGCGGGCAGCACCTGGCCGGCTTCGTATTCGTGGGTGTAGTGGCCGATCACCTGCCAGCCCGGTGCGTCCGGGTCGCCTCTGAGCGCGACCACCGTCGAGTCGTCCTCCTCGACCAGGTAGGCGAGGGTGATCGGCTGCCCGTCCGCGGCGTACCAGGATTCGGTGAGCTCCAGCTCGCCCCGCCTCTGCGCGGCCCGGGCCCGTTCGGTCCACATCTGCTGCTCGTCGACGGTCAGCGGGGCCTTGTGCTGCTGGCGCTGGTCGAGGTCGGCGAGGTGGCTGGCGATGAAGCCGTGGTCCGCCCAGATGGTGAGGTGCGGCCACAGGGGCCTGTGCTGGGCGCGTTCGCCCGCGGGGCCGGGCGCGGTCGGCCGGTCGAGCATTCGGCGGATCGCTGCGGTGGAGGAGGCCAGAGCGTCCAGCATGGTCCGCCACCCCTCCAGGTGTCGGGCGGGCGGCAACTCATCGAGCGCATGACGGGCGGTATCGAGCAGGGCGTCGGCGCACGGCGCGAGATACGTGGTGTACGCCTCCACGGCCGCCCTGTCTCGGTGGGCACGTACCTGTGCCGCGGCGTCTGGGTGGACGATGCGGCCATAGCGGTCGCGGGTCATGTCCAGCGCGGTCTGGGCCTCGCGGTCGACGATCGCCATCCGCAGTCGGAAGTTGCGGGCCCGATCGGTGAGGTCGAGCGCTGTCGGCGGAGAGTCGGCCGGGGCCGGGTTGCCTTTAGGGGTCATCGGACTCTTCCGCCTCCTGCGGCTGTCAGGTGGACGGTGGGCGCGTAGGTGGGCCTCGGCGGGATCGGCCGGGTGGCCGGCGGGGAGGTGGTGGGTGGAGCGGCGCGCTGCGTGGTTCGGCCGGCGGCGGCCTGCGCGAGCCGGCTGCGCCGCTCCTGCAGCCCGTTCGGGCGGACCGGGCGCGGCGGGCCGGCCGATGCGGCGGGGTCGAGAGCGATGTCGGCGTGCACCGTGTAGCGCTGGCGCCGCAGGTCGTGGACGGCTTGACGGGTACGCCGTGGGCCGTCGCGATCAGGCTCGACGAGCCGGTACAGCCGGGACTTCCCCGGGACGGGCTCGAACTGCTCTCGCTCCAGGAGCCAGTGGGCGAGGTGTGCGGGCATGGAGGTGGTGAAGGAGGCGACGAAGCCGTGGTCCTTGTGGGTGCCGAAGGCGAAGTGGGTGCCGGGTTGCAAAGGGGCGGGATTCTCCTTACGGGTCGGTGGCGGGGCTGATCAGCGGCTGCCACATGGCGGACGGGCCGCAGCGCGCGGCGACAGCCGGTGGCGGCGGGGCGCGGGCAGACTCCGGCCGGCATGGCGGAGGGGGCAGGTAGGCCCCTTCGGTGGATGAGGGCGACGGCGGCCTTGTCGGCGCCGGCCGACAGCTGGCCGACGCCGCTTGTCGGCCGCAGGAAGTCCGTCCCCACACGGCGGAGCGCCCGGGCGCTGCTCGCCCGTGGCGATGTCGGCGACGCCCGTACCTCGCCTGGGAGGCGGGGCACCCGGTGCGTCAGCCGTGGGCCAGATCCGCGTGGCTGTGCAGGACGGACCGCAGGTTGTGGCCGTACTGCCAGGCGTGACTGCGCGCCGACATCTCCAGCTGGTCGTACTCGCGCTGGGCCGTCATCTGCCCGTCCCACTTGCGGTACCGGTAGACGGGGACGGGCAGCAGGACTCCGGGTGCGAGATTCGAGGTGCCGACGGCCGCCATGTAGTCCTCGCCCTGGACGAGTCCGCCCATGCCGCCGGCCGCGCGTACGAGGCGGGTGCGGGCGAGGATCGTGGTCGGCCCGATCGGGATGGTGTCCTCGGGGCGAGGCCAGTAGGTGATCACGTCGCCGGCGGCGTGGTAGCCGGGTGGGGTGGGGCACTTCCACAGGCGGGTCGTACCGTCCGGGAGCCAGTCCTCGCTGTATCCCGCGACCCACCCGAGCTGGTCGGTGAAGGTTTCCAGCCGCAGGCCCAGGCTCCAGTCGGGGAAGATGTCGTCGTCATCGGCCCAGTTCACGAACTCCGTACGGACCTGGGTCAGGCCGAGGTTGCGGGCGCAGGCGGCACCGACCGGACGCGGTAGTACGAGGGGCCGGACGCGCGGGTCGGCGGCAAGCGACCCGGGGAGCAGTTGCGGGTCGGCGCCGTCGAGGACGAGGACGGCTTCCCACGGCACGGTCTGCCGGGCGAGGCTCGCGTGCATCTCCTCCAGGTAGGGCAGGCGCTCGGGGCGGAGCTGGGTGGCGATGACGACGGTGATCTGCGGGACGGACAGCGAAGGACTCCTGTGTTCGGGGTGAGACGGGGCGGGGCGGTCAGAGGCGGGCGGTCGTACGGGACGTTCCGGGCCTCGCAGGAAGGGGGGAGGCCGTGGACGGCGCCCGGGAGCGGGCCGGCGTGACGGTGGGCCAGGAGGCCGGGTTGCCGAAGTCGGTGAGAGGGTCGGCATCCCAGCTGACGACGGGGCCGGCAACGGCGTAGTTCGTGGGGAACACCTCGACGCCGGAAGGGCGCAGGACGTATCCCCACTCCACGTCCATGTTGGCGACGGTGGACTCGGTGACCGTCATGCGAGTCGGCGGCGAACCGTCCAGGGTCATCAGGTTGTCCAGGGTGCGGCTGGGCCAGGCATCTCCGCCGGTAAGAGCGGCGACGATCCCGGGCGGTGCGCCGTCGAGGAGATCGCTGCCCAGTTCCTCCCAGCCGATGGCGACGTCGTCCACGAGGTGCCGGGTCATCGCCTCCAGATCACGGCCGAAGCGGTACTGAAAGGCGGTGATCAGCAGGGGGAGCTTCGAAGCAGGCATGCCGTCGAAGCTCACGTACACCCCGGTGTACCCGGTGGTGGTGGGGCGGGCGATGAAGGAACGGGTGGTCAAGGACAACTCTCCGGGAGAGGTCAGCGGCTGAGGGAGGTGCCGGGCTTCGGTGAGCCGGGCGGTGCCGGTGGGAGGGAGGTGGTGATGTGCCCGTGGCGACGCCACAGCTCCTGCCACCACGGCATGGCCGCGTAGCGGTGGTCAGGAAGGAGCGCGAGCGAAGCCGTGCGGGCGTCCGTGGCGTTCTTCTCGTCAGCGGCCACGGCTCCTCCTGCGGGACGCCGGCCGGTGTCGCAGAGGCGTTCGGCGAGCGAGATCCCGTTGCGACGCCGGGACCTGGCTGAGGTCGAGTTCGTGCTCGTCGTGGGCGACGGTGAGGTCCTGTTCCCTCTGGGCTTCACGGTCGGCGGCCAGTGCCATGAGGTCGTCGTACTCGGCTTGCTGCTGCTGGCACTCGGCCCAGTCGGCGTCGCTGAAATGAGCGGGGCGGTTCAAAACATTCCTTGATAGCGGGAGGGGTTGGGGCTGTTGGCGGGTGTGGGTCAGCGGTGGCGACCGCCCGGCTTGGGCGGTGGGGGCGCCGGCGGTCCTTCTTGAGGGGTGAGCGTCGCGAGGAAGCGTTGAAAGCCGAGGTGGTCGTCGAGTTCCTCGACTGCGTGGTGAAGGGACTCCGAGGCGCGCCGCAGGTATGCGCGGGCGGAGGCGTGGTTGATGACCATGCGGTTGGTGCGGGAGTCCCGGTCGGCCAGGGCGGTGGTCTGGGGCAAGCCCAGGGCTTCCTCCGCGGTCTCGGTGAAGCGCGGTACGGCATGGCTCGACATGGTTGCCGCGATGCTGAGACGTTTCAGCACCGCGCTGCCGGCGCGCGTGGTGTGGTGGGGGCTCTGGGCAAAGCCAGCGGTGAGCTGGAGGACTTCGCGGGAGAGGTCTTGTGCACCGATGGCGTGCTGGAGCAGCACGGTGTAGGACGGTGTGTCCGGTATGCGTCCGGTCTCATCCAGCAACTTCCATTGCTGGGAGGCATCGTGCAGCTTGTCCCTGATGGTGTTCAGCGCGCCGACCAGATGCAGGGCTGCGTCGCTCGGCATCAGGTCGCGATAGAAGTCGGGTTTCACGGGAATCGTGCTCCTTAGCTGGTCCATGCCCGGAGCAGGTGGTCGTCCAAGTCAGCGCGTGCGAAGGACATGGGCTCCTCGCGGTGCGGCGAGGGGGTGCTATCTGCCGCGCGCCGCGCGGGCAGGCGGCGTGATCGTGGGCGTCGAGGGGGGCGTGTTTCGTGGCCGGGGTGCCTGTCGGGAAGTGATCTTGGCGGCTGTGACCTCGCGGTAGGCGTCGATGGTTTCTTTGAGCCGGACGACGGCATCGGCTCGGCGCGCGGCGAGGATGTCAACCTGTGTGCCGCTGTTTTGCAGGACGCCGAGGTAGTTGATCGATCTGGTCCCGGAGGCGGCGCGCGTCAGAACGGAGGCCGCGTGCTTTGCGGCGTCGGTGAACTGCTCGTGCACGTGGTCCAAGTGGCGCGTGGCTATGTGCAGGAGGTCGGCGAGGACCCGCTCGGGGCCGTCGTCGTGGAGACGGCTGAGGGTGTGAGCCGAGGTGCCGAGGGTTTCGTGCACCATCTGGGATCCGGGACCGGCAGTGGGCGGAGGGCTGGCTGGGTTTTCCATGGGGTGTCCGGAGAGGGTTGGAGAAAGGGCACGCCGGAAGTTGCGGCTTGCGGTGCGATGGCTCCGAAGAGCCGGTGGGGGATGGCGCTGAACTCGGCGGGTGTCTCCGTCTTGGCCAGCACCGTGAGGTACGGACTCAGGTCGGGGAGAGGCGACGGCTCGTCCGGGAGCCGGTACGCGGCCAGGAAGAGTTCGGCGTCCCGGCGGGCGTAGTGGTGAGCGGCGGGTGCCGCACCGTCGTCGTGCAGCCCGAACCAGGTATCACTGGTGGTCACCGCGCTGGGGCCGGTTCTCGTCGACATCGAGTTCTCCGTGGCCGGCGAAATCCGCGGTGTGCTTGGTGACGAGAAAGTACAGGGCTATGGCACCGACGAGGAGGAGGGGCGCGCAGGCGGACAGGCATATGGCTGCCGGGCCTTGCGGGACCCCAAGGCCGCCGGAGACGAGGACCGCGACGACGCGCACGGCGATGACGAGGGTCAGCAGCGGCCAGAAGCCGTCCCCCTTGAACGGGATGGAGCGCAGCCCGATGACGGCGGCGACGGTCAGGGCGATCAGCCCGTCGACGGCCGCCAGAAACAGCAGGGAGACAAGCGGGGGAAGTACGGGGTCCTTGAACTTGGGTAGGAAGTCGAAGGCGGCCATCAAACCGAGCGCGATGAGCCCGGCGATTTTGATGTGCTCCCATGAAGAAGTCTGGCGCCTGGAGCAGGGCGAGGCCGAGGTCGGGGGGACTGCTGAAGTGGGCATGCGATGCCTCCGAGAGGGTTTTCGGGTGTGCGGCGTTGAACCGAGCGACTGAGAACGATGGACGAGCTGACCAGAGGCGTTGGTGCTGGTCTGCGTCCTCGCGGGGGGTTTGCTGCGGCAGGAGGCGCCACGGGGTGAGCCGGCGTGGCTGTGGCGCTGGTCGAAGGCGCGTGCGAGAGCTGCGCGGCGTGGTCACGCAGATGCTGGGCTGCCGTGCGCAGGGCGTTGCCGGTGTGGTCGAGATGCTCTTGGAGGACGCGCCGGACGTCATCCGGCGCGGGGGTGCGCTGGGCGGAGGAGTGCCGGATGTTCTCGTGGAGGAAGCCGAGTCGCTCGACTACCTGGCCGAGATGGGCGAGGGCGGCGCCGAGGGGGACCGCGCATCGGGTGAGGGCGGCGGTGCCGGAGCGTTCGGCGTGACCGTGCGCCGACGGTATCTCGGCTTCGTGCCGGTTGCTGGTCGTCAGCTCCTCGCTGGTCTCGATCAGGTAGTGGGCGATGTCGACGACCATGCTTTCGACGGCCGGACTGATGTCGTCGCCCCGACGTAGGTGCTCGGCTTCGGGGAGGTCGTTGAGCGTCCGGTCAACACTTCGCGCGAGCCGGAGAAAGTAGACGGGGTGGCTGATATCGGGCACGGATGGGTCCTTCAGTGCATGCGGGCGTCGGTGTCGAAGAGCGCCAGCTCGTGGCCGTGCAGAAGATGTTGAACGATGAATGATCGTCCGGCGACCTTCCACAGGCCCCGGCCGCGGTTGAGGTGTGCGATGGCGTCCATCTCGACCGAGGTGAGGCCGAGGAGGGAGGCCGCGGCCTGGAGCTGGTCGTTCTCCTGGCGGTAGATGATGCGGGTGGAGCAGTCGGCGAGGAGGCCCTCGGCGAGAGCACGGCCCTGTGATCCGGCGTCGCCGGCGGTGAGCAGGTCGGACAGGCGGTGGATCACCAGGAGGTTGGCGATGCCGAGTCCGCGGGACAGCTTCCACTGGGCCTGCATGCGTTGCAGCAGGCCGACGTGCCGCATCAGGCGCCATGCCTCGTCGTACACGATCCAGCGCCTGCCTCCGTTCGGGTCGGAGAGGGCGGATTCCATCCAGGCGGAGGCGCAGGTCATCGCCAGGACGAGGGCGGTGTCGTCTCCGGAGCCGCCGAGCCGGGAGAGGTCGATGGTGAGCATCGGCGCGTTCGGGTCGAAGGCGACGGTGGAGGGGGCGTCGAACATCCCGGCGAGGTCACCGTGGACCAGGCGCCGCATTGCGTGGGCCAGGTCACGGGCGGCGTCCCCGAGCTGCCCGGACATGATTCCGGCGGCTTCGTCGAGCGCGCTCGGGTTGTTGAGGGCGGCGGCGACGTCACCGAGGAGCGGGGTGCGGCCGGTGGCGGCGGCGTGGCTGACGACGGCGTCCAGGGCGATGTCCAGGGCGGTGTGCTCCATGGGCATCAGGTCCCGGCCCAGGACGGTCCGGGCGAGGGAGCCGAGCAGGAGCAGGCGCCGCTTGCGGATCTCGCCGACCCAGTCGGCCTCCGAGACGCTCGCCGGACGCGGGGCCGCGTCCAGCGGGTTCAGCCGGCCGGGCAGCCCGGGCCCGAGGGCCACGGACCGTCCGCCGAGGGCCTCGGCCACCGGTGTCCACTCGCCCTTCGGATCACACGGCACGTAGACGCGGTATCCGAAGGCGATCGAACGCAGCGCGAAGGACTTCGCCAGCGCGCTCTTGCCCTGGCCGATGACGCCGACCAGGAGGATGTTGGGGTTGGTGAAGCCCTCGACCTTGCCGTACAGGGCGAATGGGTCGAAGACGAAGGACGCCTCGGCGTGGACGTCGCGCCCGATGTAGATGCCTTCCGCGCCGAGGCCGCCTTCGGCGAGGAACGGATACGCGCCGGCGGCCACGGCGGTGGTCATGCGGTGAGCGGGGAGTTTGAGCCGGTTGTGGCGGGCGGAGGCGGAGCCGGGGCGTCCGCTCGGAGGGTAGAGCGGTGCCGGTATGTCGTGTTCGGCCGTCGTGGTCTCGGCCTGGTGGGCGCTGGCTTCCGCGCGGGCCTTGGCGGCGGCTTCGGCGAGCTGACGGCGAGCGGTCTTTCGGCTGGCCCGGTCGGTGCCGTGGGGGGTGAACAGCGGGCTGGCGGAGGCGCGGCGGGCGCGGCGTGCGGGCCGGTGACTCATCGGAGGCCCTCGTTTCTGCGGGTCGTGCTCATCGCGCGCAGGCCGTGGTGTGCGCGCGGAGGTCGGTGGGGGTGGTCTTGCGCCGGATGACGTGGCCGGCGGCGAGGTGGCGCTGGCAGATGGTCAGCATGGGTGGCCCCTCGGGCAGCCGCTCCGGACGGCATGCGCTCGCCTCGGTGCCCGCCGTCGTGCTGCTGGGCAGCAGGTGGAAGGCGGCGTGGACTTCGCTGGCGGCCTGCCACAGGTGGGTGTGAGCGGTGGCCAGGCGGCGGCCGGCTGCGGGGTGCGGTGGCCGGGTGGTCTCGGCGAGGCGGTCGAGGAGCTGGTGCACGGTGGTGAGGTGGGCGTGGAGCACGTCGAGGTGCAGGCGGTCCGCCGGCGGGGGCGGGCCCGTGTCCGACGGTGTCAGCGCGCGGGTGTGGTGGCGTACTCCGGCGTTCGCGGCGCGGAGATAGGGGTGGGCGTCGGCCGGGTGGGCGGGGGAGGTCAAAGGTGGTGGTCCTTCCTGCTGGAAGGCAGGGGTGGCGACGGGGGTTCCGCCGCAGACGATTGGAGGGGGCCAGCAGGACCGGGGCGGGCCTGGGTCACAGGGCGGTCCGGGCGAGCGGGAGCGCGCTGAGGGCGAAGGCGTCCGGCTGCTGGTAGTTGAGCCTTCGCAGGTCGACGCCCGAGGTGACGGCGTGGGTTTCGATCTGCGCGCAGGCGGCATCCAGGAGGGCGTCGGTCTCGGCGGTGACGGTGATCAGGCCGGTCAGGGCCACGTCGGCGTGTCCGGCGATGAGCTGGCGTTCGCGGGTTTTGACGTCGGCGTACTCGACGGAGTCTTCCTCGCTGTCGACCTGTCCCCGGCGGGAGCGTTCGTTGGCGTCGGCGATGATCGCGGCCTTCTTCCGCTGGACGTCCCGCAGGGCGGACTCGAGCCCCTGCGGTACGTAGACGAGGGAGAGACTGCGTCGCACGCCGGCCGTGAACATCAGCCCGTGCAGGAATCCGGCGCCGATCTCGGTGCGCGGCCAGTTCTCCACCCAGTACGTCGCATGCCGTGCGCTGTCGGTGGCGATGCGGTCGTACTCCTCGACCTGGACGACGGGCCCGGCGGCGGCCGGGTCGGCCTCGGCGCGGCCGGTCTCGGACCACTGCTGGAGTGCGCCGAGGGCCTTGGGGTCGTAGGCGGTGCGGATGACGGCGGCGATCTCGCGCGAGCTGAGCCATCCGGTGACCTGGAGGCCGGCGTTGCGGGCGGCCTGGGCGATGGAGGCGGTGGTCTGTTCCATGACGGTGAACGCTCCGGGCAAGCCTCCGCCGGCCTGAGCGATGAGCCGCTTGGCGGCCTTGAGGTCGAGGGAGATGGCGAGGTAGGTCTCGTGCGGGGCGGCGGCGGGGCCGGCGGAGGCGACCAGCTCGGAGTAGATCTGGCCGGCGACCGGGGCCTGGGGCTGTCCGTTGTGGGTCCAGTGGCGGGTGAGGGTGTCCCCGCTGTCGGGAACGGTGCGTTCCAGGACCTGCACGGTGGCGAGGTGCCCGCTGCGGGCGATGCTCGCCAGCGCGCGTCCCCAGCTGGCCACGTTGTGGTTCTGGGTGGCGGGGTCGAGGAGGACGAAGGCGCGAGAGGTGACGCGGGCGATGGCGGTCAGCGTCTGCTGGTGGGGGTCGTGCACGGCCGCGGCGCCGTTGGCGGAGTCGCCGGGGGTGACCACCTTCAGCGAGGCTGCGCTGCCGGGCAGGTGCAGAACGCCGTCCTGCCGGGGGCGGGTGACGGGACGGGCGAGCCAGAGTGTCTGGCCGGTGCGGCGGCGGTGGGCGTGGCGAGCGACGATCGGCATCCAGTCGATGAGGGAGCGGCCGTTGCGGCGGATCGCGACGAGCGCGGCCGACGTCGCCCACAGAGGGGCCAGGGCGACGGCGCCGAGCAGCCCGGTGGCCACCACCGTCACCAGCAGCAGGGCCAGGGAGGCGGAGACGAGGACGAGTTGGGGCAGGGAGAGGCCGAGGAGGATGCCGCGGCGGGAGCGGTGCGGGAACTTCACCGTGACCGGGGCGATGGCGAGATCAGTCAAGGGGCGGGTCCTGGGGACGCGGGCGGAACCCGGGGGCGGGAGGTGGCGTGCACGTCCCGCCCCCGGTAGTCGGGCAGGGAATCAGAAGCCGGCCGGCGGCGGCGCAGGCGAGGCCGGTTGGCCGAAGGCGGCGCTCTGCGAGCCGGAGGACGGCGGCGCGCCCTGCGGCGGTGGGGTCGTCATCGGCGGAGTGGACTGCCATCCCCCGCCCTGGCCGGCCGCGGGGCGCGTTCCGGAACCATTCGGCTGCGGACTGCCGCCCACCTGGCCGCTGGTGTCGGCGGACACGCTCGTCGGCGCGGGCTGCACGGCCTTTTCCAGACCGGACTTGACGGCATCACCACCGGGCGAGACGCCCGCCCCGCCGCTCTGCGAACTCTGCGAACCTTCCTTGCTGTTTCCGCCCCCGCCGCTCGGGTGGGAGGCGATGTCGCCGGGGAAGCCGCCACCGGCCGCGGACGGACCCTGCGGGGCGGCGCTCGCTCCGGCTGCCGCGCCACCGGTTCCGGCGGTGGCCGCCGCTGCTGTGGCCTTGCGGGCTGTCTTCTCGGCGTGAGCCTTGGCGATCTGCGCTCCGGCGCCGCCGGCCCGGTGGATGGACTCGCCGTCCGTGCCGTCGGCCGCCCAGTGCACGAACTTGAAGACGGCGTACGGGCACAGCAGCACGAGCACCATGATGACGACGCCGGCCAGGACATCGGCGAGGGCGGCCACGCCGTCGTCGGCCTCGGTCCGCCCCATGGCGCCGATGCCGAGCACGAAGATCACGGTCATCAGCAGCTTGCTGACCACGAGGGTGGCGGTGGCCTCGATCCAGCCCCGGCGCCAGCGCCGTGCGACCTCCCAGCCGCCGCCGGCGGACGCGAAGATCGCCAGCGTGACCATGACGAGGATGCCGACCTTGCGGACCATCATCACGCACCAGTACAGGACCGCGCCGATCGCGGCGCCGAGGCCGGCGACGACCGGCACGAGCCAGCCGAGCCCTGCCAGGGCGCCGATCTGGTTGACCTTCACAATGCGGCGTACGGCCGATTCGATGTCCAGGTGCGCGGCCTTGAACAGCCCGTCACTGATGGCGTCGACCACTTCGACGGCAACGGTGGTGAAGGCGATGGCGCAGAACGCGAACAGCACGCCCGACGCGGTGCCGGTGAACGCCTGGGCGAGGGCTTGTCCGTCCCGGCGGACGGCGGCGCGGACGAGCTGCGCGCAGAACGTCGCGACCAGCAGGACCAGGCCCAGCGGCAGCAGCGTCTCGTAGTTGTCGCGGAACCATCCGGCGTTCAGGTCCACCCGGGTGGTGGTGTCGACGGCCTCGGCGGCCAGGTCGGCCGAAGCGGCGGCCAGCTCGCCTGCCGACTTCGCCATCCAGTCGCCGATGGCCTTGCCGGGGTTGGAGGCGAAGTCCACCGCGTCGCCGACGGCGCACAGCTTGTCCGCCAGGGGGAAGTCACAAAAACCCACGAGGAGTTGCTCCTCCTTTCTTGTGTCAGGCGCGGGTCACTGCGTGACGCTCGGAGCGATGGCGGCAAGAGCACAGTCGCGGCTGGGGCGGCACTGCACTGCGAGGGTCACGGCACGTGCCTCGGCGCCGGCGCCGCCCTTCTTCCAGGCGATCTGCTGCTTGCCGTTGACGGTGACGACGTAGATGTACGCCTTCGTGATCGCGGAGGGATCTTCGGACAGGGCCTGCTTGAACGCGCCGGGGTAGTGGCCTTCGAGGACCGTGCCGGTGGCGTGCTGGTCTTGGTCGGCCATTCGTGACCACAGCACCGGATCGGGCACCTGCCCGACGACGGAGGCCCAGTCGGCGTACGTGGTCTCGCTGGTCATCCACGCCCGCATCCCGGCGAGCTGCTGGTCGCGGCTGGTGGTGCGGGTGTCGTAGGACCACAGCATCTGGGCCGCGGCCTTGGCGTAGGCCACCGGCTCGGCGATCCGCGGCGGATCAGGCACGGACCCGGACCCCGCGGCGGGCTTCGGGGCGGCCTCGGAGGACGTGCTCGGCGCCGGGGCCGGAGCGGCGGCGTCCGGGGCCTGATGGCCGTTGCTGCCGCCTGAGATCCAGGCGACGGCCGCGGCGATGGCCAGCAGGACAGCGACGACGGAGGCGACGATCGCGATGCGCCGGTTGGCGGACCAGCCGGCGCCGTACGAGGACGGCGGCGAGGTGGAGAAGGGTTTCTGCATCACTGGACCTGCGAGCCGAGGGTCGAGAAGAACGCGACGATTCCGTTGGCGGCGCCGAGGCCGAGGGCGGCGCCGGCCGCGACGACCGCGCCCTTCTTGCCGTTGGCCTCGGCCTGGTGGCCACCGGTGTGGTGGCCCCAGGCCCACACGCCGAGCGAGACGGCGAGGGCACCGACGACGGCGATGATCCCGAACATGTTGATCGAGTTGACGACGTTCTTCAGCACGGAGAGTCCGGGCAGGCCGCCGCCCTTGGGCGAAATCCCTGGGTCGAAGGCGAGCTGGAGGACGTGGTCTGCGAGAGGGAGGGGCATGGGTGTGGCGGGGCTCCTTGCGTGCGCGGGCCGAGCGGCCCCGGGCGGAGATGAAGAGAAAGAGAGGGGTGCGCGAGCGGCGCGAGAAGGGGGGCGTCAGAGGACGCGGCGGGCGGCGAGGACGTCCCAGTCCTTGAGCGGCGTGATCCGGACCGGCTTGCCGGTGCGCGGGGCCTCGATCACGAGTCCCTCGCCCATGTACATGCCGACGTGTTCCGGGCGGGCCGCGGTACCGCGGCTGAAGATCAGATCGCCGGGCTTGAGCGCCTTGACGGAGACAGCCTTGCCTTCGTGGATCTGCGTGTACGTGGTGCGAGTGAGCTGGATGCCGGCCTTGGCGTATGCCTGCTGCATCAGTGAGCTGCAGTCGCAGCGGCCCATCGGGTCGGGGCCGTGCGGGGCCGTGCACGAGCCGGCCCACTGGTACATCGTGCCGAGCTGGTGCATCGCCCAGACGATCGCTGTGCGGGCGCGCGGGTCGGTGTCCTTCGGGATCGAGTAGCCCTTCGGGACGGCGCCTTCGGGGATCGGCCCGTACTGGGATCCGTCCTGCGTGCTGCAGCCCGAGGGGGCGGTGTCGCCAGTGTCCTTGTTGGGGCTGTCGGGGCTGTCGGGGCTGCCGGGGAAGGTGGCGGCGATGGCCTTCTGCAGGGCGGTTGCCAGCGGCTCCCACTGCGCGTACGCGTCGGGGAAGCCGGACTTCTGGACGGCTTGGGCGGCCTGGGTGACGGTCATCTGCTGCCAGCCGTCCACCGCGAGAAGAGCCTTGTAGAAGCGTTCGCTCGCGTAGAGCGGGTCACGGATCTGCTGGGCGGTGCCCCAGCCCTGGGAAGGGCGCTGCTGGAACAGGCCGAGCGAGTCGCGGTCGCCGTAGTTGAGGTTGCGCAGCCGTGACTCCTGCATCGCCGTGGCGAGCGCGATGATCTGCCCCTTCTTCGGGACGTCGAGGCTGATGCCGGTGGCGACGATCGTCGCCGCGTGGGGGATCTGCTCGGTCGGCAGGTCCAGGCCCTCGACGCGGACATCCTCGCCGGAGGCCCCGTTGAGGATCTTGGTGACCTGGTCGGCGACCTTGCCGGTGTCGATGCCGGCAAGGCAGTCGTTGAAGGAGCCGGTGGTCTGTGCGGCTTCGGAGGAGGCGGCCAGCGTCATGCCGGTGCCGGCGATCAGGAGCGGGGAGAGGAAGACGACGCCGATGCCGGCGGCGAGCGCCTTCAACGGGAACGGACGGCTCGGGTGTCAGCGGTTTCGGGCAGGGGTGGGTAGCGAGACGTCATGGACGTGTCCTTCGGGGTGCGGTGTCCGGCGTGCCGCGTGCGCGAGGCGTGTCGGAAGGGCGCGGCGGCCGGGGTGGGCGATCGGTACGGGCCGGCGGGGCGAGTTGCCGCTCGCTCCGCGCGGCCGGGCCGTGAACTAGGTGTGCCGGGGCAGGGGGAAACCTCCGTGAGGAACGGTGGGGGAGTAGCCAGCGGCGGTGTGTGCCGGGCGGTTCAAAAACAGTAGGCGCGGATTGGCGGCTGACCAAAAAGTGGTGCGGAAGGTGCCGGAATCCGGCACCCCGCAGCCCACTTCTTGGTCGTCGGCGTTTTCGCCTCTACAGTTTTTGGACTCCCCTCGCCCCCCTCGGTCTGCGGCCCTGGGCTTCTGTATGCCCCACTTCGGCCCGCGAGGACTCCTTTCGCGCGACGGGAAGTTCCCTCCGTTTTTCCATACCCGAATTGGGGTTTCTCTTTGCCTTTTTCCCTGCACCACGGTGATGCCCTCAACGTCCTTGCCGGTCTGCCGGACGACTGCGTCGACTCCGTCATCACCGACCCGCCGTACAACAGCGGCGGAAGGACCGCGAAGGAGCGCACCACCCGCTCCGCCAAGGCGAAGTACACCTCCGCCGAGTCGAAGAACGATCTCGCCGACTTCACCGGGGAGAACATGGATCAGCGCAGCTACGGCTTCTGGCTGACGCAGATCATGACCGAAGCCCACCGCGCGGCGAAGGACGGCGGCACCGCGCTGCTGTTCACCGACTGGCGCCAGCTCCCCGTCACCACGGACGCGATCCAGGCGGCCGGCTGGCTGTGGCGAGGCGTGCTGGCCTGGCACAAGCCGCAGGCCAGGCCGCAAAAGGGCCGGTTCACGCAGAACTGTGAATTCATCGTCTGGGCCAGCAAGGGGGCGATCGACGGCTCCCGCAACCCCGTCTACCTGCCCGGCCTGTACAGCGCCTCGCAGCCCTCGGGCTCGAAGCGCCGGCACATCACCCAGAAGCCCGTCTCTGTGATGCGCGAGCTGGTCAAGATCGCCCCGCCGGGCGGCACGGTGCTCGACTTCTGTGCCGGCTCCGGCTCCACCGGGGTCGCCGCCCTGCTGGAAGGCCGCGACTTCATCGGCGTGGAGAAGACCGCGCACTATGCGTCGATCGCGTCCGACCGGCTCACCGAGACGCTCCGCGAGACCCTCACCCAGGACGACGTGGTCCTCGCCGTGTAGGGCGCCAACTGCGCTGCCTTCGGCGGCAATCAGCACCCCTTTTCTCCGTCTCTTGCGGCTTCACGCCGGAGCGTGTTCGTCATCCGCCGGCCGGTCTGTGTTCCGCCACCTGTGTCTCGTAGGAGGCCGTACTTTTCATGCCTGAATCCACAGAGCCCGCGGACGGCGGGAAGCCGGAGCCGGTTCGCATTTCAGACCCGCAGCTGGAGAGCGTCGAGGCGAGCGTGAGGCGGCTCATGGAGCAGTCGGCGCAGCAGGCCCGACAGCTCGACCACCTCGCCTCCGCTCCGGCCCCGACCCCGGACCGCTCGCCGTTCGCCGCGTTCGGCATGCCCGGGTTCGGCGGGCCGCCTTCCGCAGCGCCGCCGGAGCCCCGCCCGATTCTGGAACTCGCGGGGGAGGAGCGCGAAGACGAGCTGGACGCCCTGTCGGACTGGGTGGACGACTTCTTCCTCCCGGTCTACGGGTCGGAGGTCACCACCGCGGCACCCTGGTGCCTGCAGTGGCAGGAGCACGACGACGTCGTGGCCTGGCTGCACGCCCTGTGGCTCGCCTACCAGCAGCACAAGGAACCCGACGCCGGCCTCGCCGGGATGTTCGTGTGGCACCGGGACTTCCTCACCCACGCCATCGCGGCGATCCGCGCACCCGGCGGCCCGCTGTCGGCCTGCATGACCTCTCCCGACCGGCCCGCGCACCGCCTGCTGCCCGGCCCGCCGCCGTCCGCCCGTACGGAATCGGCGAGCGCAGCGCAGCCCGCCGGTTCCGCGGAGCCGGACGAGTCGGCGTCATGAGCGCGGGGCAGCCGGCCTTCGGCCTCAGCTTCGACCCCCGTGCCCTGACCGACCTGCTGCAGGCACCCGGCGATATCCGCGATCTCACCCTGGCTTACCTGCAGGAAGTCGTCAACGCCGAGCGCTTCGGGTTGCGCCTGACCGGCGACCTGGAGGGCTACCGCAAGCTGTTCGTGGACGCCCGCAAGGAATGGCGCGTCGTCTACGGCCTGCGCCCGGCGCCCGCGGAGTCCACACACCAGCGGGAGATCCACGTCGTCGCGGTCCGGCCACGCGCGGGCAACGACGTCTACGACGAGGTCGGCCGCCGCCTGGGGATGAACCGCCGGCCCATGAGCGCCCGCACCCACGCGGCCCGCTCCCGCTCCCCGCAGCTGACCACCCGCGCTCCCGTCCCCCGGCCCGGTCCGCCGCTCTCCGCCATGCCGGGCCTGCCCCGCCCCGCGCAGAATCCCGCGCACCATCACACCCGCTGAACCCGTGGAGCGTCGCCTATGACCCCTGAACCCGCGCCGGCAGCAGCCCGGCGCGCGGTCTCCCCGCTCGACCACCGCATCGAAGCCGCCACCGGCCATGACATCGACACGCTGTGGGCCTACCGCGACCGCGGCGTCCTCGACCCACCGCACACCCGTCTGGTCGACGAGCACCGCGAGCTGGCCAAGGCCCAGACCGGCGTCACCTTCCACCTGAAGCTCCTCAACCGCCTGACCAGCGGCGAGTTCCCCGTCGATGCCGCCTGGTTCGAGCGCGTCGACCGCACCGTGGACCAGATGGAGGAGGCCGCCGATGCACGTGACGCCGCCGCCCGCAAGGTGCTCGCGGCCCTGGAACCCATCGAGGCCGCCACAGCAGCACCCCTCCAGAGCGAAGGCACGCTCACGACCGAAGACCAGGCAGCACTGCTCGCCATCGCCGGCGGAGCCAAGCTCTACGAACACCTGCTGACCGGCCGGCTGTCGGTGACCGTCGCCTCCGGCACCCGCATCCCCTACGCCGAGGTGCGCAAGCTGGAGGACGCCGGCCTGGTCGTCCGGGATACCGGCCACCCCTTGCACGCCGGCCAGCCGGTCGCTCTGACCGACGCGGGCCGCGCCGCGCTGCTCGCCGCCCGACGGCCGCCCACCACGCAGGTGCCGAAACCCCCGGCCCTGCCTGGGGCATGGCCGTCCGCCCCGCCGCAGCGGCGCTGACTCCCACCGAAAGGCCCCCTTGCCCTCCACCGATCCGGCGTCCGCCCGCAAACCCATCCCTGTCGTTGATTTCGACCTGGACGGCCTCGACGCCGACGAAGAGGTCCTCCTCGCTTTCGACCGCACGGTCGGCGTGGGCCAGGACATGCTCACCCCGCTCGCTACGCACCACTCCGCCGACGGCGTGAACAGCTACTACGTGCTGTTCGACGGCTCCGTCACCTGGGGAATCCCCGGTGCGCCGCAGCTGATGGCCCTGCACCTCCAACGGGACCGAGACACAAGGACGTTCTCCTTCGAAGGGGAACGGCTGCCGCTGCCCTCGATGGCCCAGTCCTGGCTCATCCACCGCGGCTGCCCGCCCGACGCCATCGGCCTCGATCCCAAGCTGGGGCCACCTGCGGCGGACGAGGCGACACGCGCCCTGGAGCGCCGCCTCGCCGGCGACGGCGACCACTACGCCATGGGCTACTCCTACACCCGCGACGACCCGGACGACATGGTCACCGTCGTGGCGCTGCGCGCCTTGGACGAGCGGGCCCCCAGCCCGTTCCGCGTCCTGGTCGAAGAGGTCGACACCGACGCGTGGACCCACACCCTGCGCGAGGGCGGATTCGACACCAAGGAAGAGGCCCTGCACTGGTGCTTCAGCCGGCTCGACGGCGAGGCCGGTCCTCTTCCGGCGGTCCGTCCGACAGCCGCAGCCACCCGCCCGGCCGGCTTGCCGAAGGGCCCTGCCGCACACCCGCCGGGCCGTACTCGCTGAGCACCACGGCCTTCGGGAGCGGCGAAACATAACCGACGATCGCCGGTTAGCCAAACCGGCGATTCTCCGGACTCTTATTGCAGCCGCCGGGACAACTCCCACGGCGCCATTCCATGTCACCCCCATGCCTTTACGGAGGTCTCTTCCGCATGCGCTCCACCCGAATTGCGCTTTCCGCGGCGATGCTCGGCGCGCTCGCCCTGCCGGTGCTGTCCACCGCCACCGCCAGCGCGGCACCCCCCGCCGTGCCCGCGGCCCTCGCGAGCAGCTGCTACGACCTGCCCCCGCTGCCGTACGAGGTGCACACCGCGGCCGTCGTCATCCGGTCCAAGGCCACCACGAAGTCCACCGCCCTCGGCGTGCTCTACCGCAGCCACACGTTCACCGTGCACAAGAAGAGCGGCAACTGGCTCTACATCACGGACAGGACCACGGGCGTCAAGGGCTGGGTCTCCGGCACGTACGTCTATCGCGACGTCCGCATGTGCCTCGACTGAGAGCCGCAACCGCGCCCGCACCGTCCCGCGGGCTGAACTGCCGGGACGACGACAAGCTCCCCGCCTTCCCCTCCGGCATCGGCCTTGCGGAAAGGAACCCTTCCCTTGTCTGACGACATACCCGACATCGGCGAAGACGTCGTGGGCGTGCTCACCGCACAGATCGAAGCCCACTTCGCCATGGGCATGGACCACTTGAAGGCCGTGGTCACCAACGATCCGGCCGCGAACCCGTACGTCACCGACATCGTCAAGTGGCACGGCCTGCTTCTCGACGCCCAGAGCGCGCTCGACCGTGCCGAGGACGATCTCCTCGCCGCGCTGGAGACCCAGCCCAGTGAGGTCGACGACCCGACGATGGGCCTCGCACACCGGGTGAACGCGGCCGTCACCGCCCGCGACGGCCGGGCCCTGGTCGTGCGGTGGCTCCTCGACCCGGACGCCCCGGGGAAGACGGACCTCGCCGCCGAACGCCTGGCCCGCCTTCGTTCCCGAACGGGGCCGGCCGTACCGACCAGCCCGGCGCGCCGGACCGCGGGAGTACCCGCGCCGGCTGTGGCACGAGCGGGAAGGGCCCTGCGGTGAGCGCGCGAATCAAGACCAGCACCATGGACGGCGAGCTGCAGGAGGTTTTCGGCGCCCCCGTCTGCGAGCTGCACGAGGCCGCTTGCGGCGCCGATGCCTCTCCCGCGCTGGCCCGGGCGATGGAACTGCGCTCCTTCCTCGCCCTGGCCGAGGAGCAGGTCGCCCGCGTGCGCGACCGCGTCCACGCGGACATGCGACCGGACCGCGACATGGGCGAGCTGTCGGCGGACCAGCTCCGCTTCGACTCGCAGTGGCTGGAGGCGGCGCTCGACGCCCGAGACGGCTACCGCACCGCGCTCGGCGAGCTGCTGCGCACCATGCCCTCGCCCGACCAGCGGCCCCGGCCCGTCCGCATGGCCCAGCTCAGGGCCACCACCACCCTGGCCCCGCCTGCCGCCCCGGCACCTTCGCCCGCCGGGGCGGCCCGGGCCCGCCGACCGTGAAAGCCACCGTTTGCCCCCTCCCACGTCCACCGAGATAGCCGGACGGATCGAGGACCTGTACGGCGCGCCGCTCGCCGACCTCGAAGCCTGTGTCCAAGACCAGCCACCGGGGATGCTCGCCGCCCTGCTCGGCATGCACACCGACCTCGCCCTCGCCGAGCGCAGCATCACCTTCCACCGTGATCAGCTCGCCCGGCTCCTGAACCCGGAACGGCAGATCGACCGGCACGAGGTCTCCCACCTCCTCGACGGAGCCCGCCGGCTCGCCGAAGCCGTCGCCGCTCGCGACGCCCAGACCAAGTCGGCGCTCGCCGTCCTGCAGAGCCTGACCCGGACCCCGGACCCCGCAGCCTCACCGCCGGCATCCACGCCGCCCGTACCAGCTCCGCCCCGCCCGGCCCAGAGCCCAGCGCGAAGCCGCTGACCCGCAGGCGAATCCCTCTTCACTTCCCAGGAGTTCCTCCCTTGGCCATCACCGCCCTGCCTCCCGACACCGACGCCGACATCGCCCGGGTCACCGAAGCCCTCGCCATGATCACCCCGCGCTGGAACGTCAGGATCATGCTGGCGCTCTCCGGCCCGCCGCTGCGCTACAGCGAGCTGGCGGCCCGGGTGCCGTGGCTGCTGAACGGCCAGCTCCACCCCAAGCTGAAGTCGCTGTGCGACGCCGGGCTCGTCGAGCGCGCCGAGCACACCGCGCGGCACGTCACCTACGGCCACACCGGCCGTGGCGCCGACCTGCTGCCGGTGCTGCCGGTGATCGTCACCTGGGCCGAGGAGCACCTGGAGAGGCCGGACCGGCCGCTGCCCGCGATCGAGCAGGTCGAGGACAGCCTGACCTTGCTCACCCGGCGTCACGCCGCCGCCCTGCTGTGGGTCCTCAAGCAGCGCGGGGAGTCGAGCGGTCGGACCCTGGCCAGGATCGTCATGCCCAGCAGCGACTGGACCAACGTCTACCCGCCGCTGCGGCAGCTGGTGGCCGACGGCTTGGTCGACACCGACGGGATCGGCCAGCCCTACCGGCTGTCCGCGGCCGGCGACGCCCTGGGGCCCGTGCTCGGATCCCTGTCCGCCTGGTCCGCCGGCCAGCCCCTCCGCCAGGCCGACCAGCACCCGGTCTGGGGGCACCCCCAGGCGACGCCCGCGCCGAAGGGATGGGCCAGCAACCAGCCCACGTGGCGCAACCGCGACCTGTTCTCCCACGCCATGCCCGCCCGCCCGATGGCGGCCATCCCGGCGGGAGGCCCGCGCCGATGACCACCCTGTTCACCTCCGCCGAACTGCACAGGGCCACCGCACTGCTGGCCTCGCCGCCGCTGGTCCGGCTCATCACCGAGATCGACGACAACGGGGCGATACCGCCGCGACGACTGGCCGGCATCATCTCCGACCTGTCCAGACACCACCTGTGCTGTGCTGTCGAGACGGCCCGCACCCATGGCCTGGTCCGGTCCGTGCCCGGCGTCGGCCTGGAACTCACCGAGACCGGCTCGGCCCTGGCCGACCTCTACGACGCGACCGCCCGATGGGCCCGCCACCACAACCGTCCGCAGCCGGTCAGTGATTTCACCAGCCGCGTCCGGCACACCTTCGACCTCCTGGCGGCCTCGCTCGCGACCGACGCGCTGGACGGCTCGCGGGCCGAGACCAGCCTCGATGGTCTTCGCGAGTTGATGCTCCAGTGGCTGGCCGGCAATCCGCAGGTCACCGCCCTACCTGAGCCCGAGCCGGTCGCGTGAGCGCAGCGGTCATGCCCCGGCACGCGCGCCATAGCGCCGGGCTGATGGGCGGCATCTACCTGCCGCGTACGGCGGACGCCCTGGCGTTCGCCATGTCCACCTACGGCATCCCCCTCCTCGTTCTGGCCACCACGAACTCCGCCGCACTGACCGGCGTCGCCTTCGCGTTGGAGTGGATCCCGCGGCTGGCCGCGTTCGGGTGGGCCGGGTCGGTCGTCGACCGGCGCGGAGCCTCCGTCGTCTTCCACCTCGCCTCCCTGGGCCGGGCGCTGGTCCTGGCCGCCGGCGCGGTGCTGCTCTACCTTCACCCGTCCGGCACCGTGGCGAGCGTGACTGTGATGGCGCTCGCGGCGACCACCGGCGTGCTCACGGAGTTCAGTTACATCGCGGCCGAGACCGCGGGCGCCGCCGCCGGCCGCCGGGCCGGTGCACGCGCTCACCGGGTCCAGGCCGTTCTGCTCGGCATCGACCAGACCGCGACCCTGACCGGCCCCGCGCTGGCCGGACTGCTCCTGCTCACCGGCCCGCCGCAGATGCTCGCGGCGATCACCGCGCTCTCCCTGCTCGCCGCGCTGCTCGCCTTGCGCACACCCCCCTCGCCCGTCGCCCCGGCCCGACTGCCCAAGAAGCAGACGAACGCCGGCCTGGCCACGGGATGGCGCACTATCCGCTCTCTGCCCGCGCTCGGCTGGCTCGTGACCGGGCTCACTGTGTCCAACCTGGCCACGGGCCTGTTCCAGGCAGCCGGGCCCGTGATCGTCGTCCAGCACTTCGGGCAGTCGGCCACCGCCGTCGGCCTGGTCTGGTCCGCTGCCGCCGGAGCGACGCTCCTGGCCGTCACCATCTGCCGGTTCGCGATCGACCGCCTGGGCCTGTGGCCGGTCGGCGCCGCCTGCGCCGCCCTCGCTTCGCTCGCCTGTCTCGCCGCCGCCCAGGCCCCCGACTACCGCTCCTACCTGGTCCTCGTCGCCCTCCTCATGGCGGGCGAAGGAGGCATGACCGTGGTCCTGCGGACCCTGCGCTCCCGCCTCATCCCGCCGGAGAAGTTCGGCAGCACCCTGTCGGTGACCATCCTCATCCTCCTGCTGCCCTTCCCCGTCGCCGGCGTGCTCACCGCGCTCACCCCGCCCGAGGCACTGGGCCACGTCATCACCGCCTGCGCCGCCCTGCAGGCGCTCGGGCTGTTCTGCGCCTTCGCCCGCCTGCGTACCGATCCCGCCCTGCACATCTGACCCCGCCGCACTCTTCCCCAGCCTGTGGAGAACCCCATGCCCGTTGTCGCTCTCGGCCCGAACCCCGCACGCGGTCGCACCATCACCGAGCAGTTCCACGCCTTTGACGCACGCAACCCGCACGTGTACCGCGCCCTGGAACGCCTGGCTGCCCGCCGCCTCGCCGCCGGCGCCACCCGCGTCGGCGTGAAGGACCTCTTCGAGGACCTGCGCCGTGACGGCGTCGTCGGGCTGAACAACAACTTCACCGCCCTCTATGCCCGCCGCCTGGTCGACGACCACCCTCGCTGGGCCGGCGCGTTCGAGCTGCGCCGCCGCTGCGCCGCCTGACGTCCCCCGCTTCCGCCCTCCACCGATACGGAGAAGCCCCTTCTTGTCTGCTCGTCCCCTCCTGCTCGTCGTCTCGCCGGGCGATGAGATCTATCGCGGTTACTGCCTTGAGCAGGTGGCCGCCTCCTACGACGTGGTCCTGCTGACCGGCACCGAGCCGTCGTGGGAGAAGCCGCACATCGTCGATCACGCCGTTGCCGACCTCGACAGCACCACCGATCTGCTCGCCGCCGGCCGCGCCCTCGCCGAGCGCCACGAACTGGCCGGCGTGGTCACCTGGTCGGAGTGGCATCTCGTGCCCACCGCCCGCCTCGCCCGCGCGCTCGAACTGCCCACGAACTCCGTTGAGGTGATGCGGGCCTGCCGCAACAAGGCCACCGCCCGCACCCTGTTCGCCCGCCACGGCGTGCCCTCGGCCGCCTCGATGACGGCACGGTCCCTGGTGGAGGCCGGGCTGGCGACGATGACCATCGGCTACCCCGCCGTCCTCAAGCCCGCCGCGTTCGCCGGAAGCATCGGCGTGATCCGCATCGACCGGCCCGAGCAGCTGCCCGACGCCTTCACCTTCGCCTCGGCCGGTGCCGGCCAGAGCCGCGAGGACACCGCGGTCCTGGTCGAGGAGTACCTCGACGGCCCGGAGATCTCGGTCGAGTGCGTCACCCACCGCGGCCAGACCACCGCCGTCGCCGTCACCCGCAAGAGCCTCGGCCCGCCGCCGTACTTCGAGGAGACCGGCCACACCGTCGACCCCGACGACCCGCTCCTCGCCCAGGTCGCGCCGGTCGCCGCCGCCGCGATCAAGGCCCTGGGCATCACCGACGGTGTCCAGCACGTCGAGATGCGCCTGGTCGAAGGCCGCCCCCGCCTCATCGAGGTCAACGCCCGCATCGGCGGCGACATGATCGGCCACCTCGTCCGCCTCGCCACCGGCATCGACCTGCCCAAGGCCGCAGCCGACCTCGCCTGCGGAAACAGCCCAGACCTCACCCCGACCCGGCACGAGACCGCCGGTATCCGCATGCTCTACCCGACCGCCTCCGGCACCCTCACCCAGCGCCACATCAACCAGGAATTCGCCGCCCGTACCCCCTGGCTGCACCCGGTGCGCTGGACCCGCCAGGTCGGCGACGCGATCCTCCTGCCCCCGCACGGAGACCTGCTCACCGCCCGCGCCGGGTTCTACATCGTCACCGGCCGCGACACCACCGAGGTCAACGAGCGACTCGACACGGCCGCCGACGAGATCACCGTCACCACCCAGGCGGTCCGATGAGCCCCGCGCCCGACCCGCACTCCGGCATCGACGGGGACGTCTACGTCTCTCCCCGCCATCTCGCCGGCTCCCTCGGGATCGGCGACCCCGCACTCGCCCCGCTGCGCGCACTCGGCTGGGACCTGGAGCACGACGACCTCGGCAACCTCTACGTCAACTCCCCAGACCACAAGGTCCGCCTCGGCTTCCTGCCCGAAGGCGAGGACGACGGCCTGTGGCGGATCAACGCCTACAAGGACCCCTTCGGCCCGCCCGCGTGGGGAGTGTGCTTCAACGACTCCACCCCGACGGAGTTCGTGACCGCCTTCACCACCGCGCTCGCCCAGGCATACGAGCAAGGCCCGGACGCCTACCTCACGCGCCCCGTGGCCGACAGCGCGGAGCACAACCCGTTCCTTGCCGTCGCCGTGCTCGTCAACCGAGGCTGGCAGCTCGACCGCCCCGAGCCCGACACCTTCGCGGTCAAAGCCCCCGACGGGCTCGCCGCGCTCCACTTCACCGTCGGACACCTCGCTTCGGAAGACGAACTCACCACCCGCTCGGCCCGCTGGGAGATCTGGGCGGGCACCTCCCTCGACCGACCCTTCTGGTACGCCACCGCCAGCACCGACACCCCCGTCGCCCTGCTCAAGGCCGTCACCGACTGCGTCTGCGACCCGGCCCCGCTGCCGCGCTGGCGCAAGGACACGCACAGCTACGTCGCGGGCATGGCCCAGCTCACCCCCATCCTCCCGCCCAGCCCGCCGGCTCCGACCCCGCTCGACGTGAAGCGGGCCGTCGCCTCCCGCCGTCCGGCCGCGCTTCCCGCGACAAGCGTCCCGCGCTGGAGCACCACGACCGGCCGCCCGGCCCTGCCCGGCCCGCGCCGCTGACACCCGCTCGACCTCGACCGGAGACACCTCTTGTCCCTGCATGCCCCCGAGTTCTTCGCCGAACTGTGCCTCCCCTTCCCCGACAGCACCGTCGTGGGCAACACCTACTACGCCACCCCCGTCACGGGCACACCGCTACGGCTGCGGATCAGCTTCGCCGGAAGCATCTACGCGGACACGTTCGGCGGCCTGCGTCTGGCGGTCGTCCACGCGGATCGGGGCGAGATCGATGCGGTGGCGCTCGACTTCGTGGACCACGGCACCTTTCACCGCCGCGACGAGGCCCACAACACCACGGTGAACAGCAAGCAGTACGGCAGGTTCTCCGTGTCCCGTCGGCCCGGCAATCCGCCGTGGGAGGGCGCCGTCACCACCGGGCTGCGCGACGCCATCGAGCAGTACACCGCCGTCTGGTTCCCCGGCGCCTGGGCCGCGTCGGCGACGCGCCGCACCGCGGGCCGAACCGCTCACAAGACCCCCGCCCCGCCGTCCGCCCGCACCGGTGGCCGCGCCCGGTGAGCCCAGCCCTCCCATCCCTGTGCCGAGCGCTTCGCTCGGCCTGTCCAGGAGCCACTTCGTGTCGACCGACCCGTTCCAGCAGCTCGGCCCCGCCCAGAAGGTGAAGGTCCTTCCGCGCCACCTGGCCGGACCCGGCCCCATCAGTGCCCACACCGCCTGGCCCTTCCCCTTCGACAAGGACTGGTCACTGCACCAGCCCGAGGAGGACACCACCTTCGCCACCAGCCCCTGCCTGCGACTGTGGACGAGCCTCGTCCTCGAACCCGACCAGCCCCGCAAGGGAACGTGGACCATCGCCGCCCACCGCGTCCCCTTCGGCCCGGCCTCCTGGCAGATCACCCTCGACGCCACCACACCGGTCGAGCTGCTGCACGACCTCCATACCGAACTCCTCGACCTCTACCTCGAAGACCGGCACAGCGACCTCGACTGGCTGCACAAGGACGAGATCGCGCCGCACGAGGCGTACGCACCGCTGTTCGCCCGAGGCTGGAGCCACCAGGTCAAGACCGACGGCACGCAGATCTTCCTCGCACCAGACGGGCTCGGGGGCATACGGCACCGCTACGCCACCATCGGACCCGACAAACATGCCTGGAGGGTCTGGGGCGGATACCCGAGCGAACCCCACTGGCAGGCGCGCTTCTCCTCCGGTACGCCCACCCCGCTCGTCGCGGCCTTCACCGCCTCGCTGATCTCCACCGAGCCGGTCCACCGCGCCGTCCAGGACGTCCCCTCCCACACCCGCCGGCACCTCTACGTCGCCGCACCAGCGCCGGCCAAGCAGACGACCGGCCCTCTGCCCGTCGCCCCGCCTCCCCAGAGCCCCGGCCCCGGCCGATCCCTCTGAACTCTTCCTCTCACCCGATCCAAGGAGTCTTCCTCGTGCATGCCCGAACCGTTCGCGGTGTCCTTCGAACCCTGGCCGTGGCCACCGCCGCCGGCGTGGCCGGCACCCTGGCCTGGACTCCCGCCCAGGCGGCCCCCGCCCCCGTCTCCCTGGGACCCGGCTACACGACCCCCGACTCCGAAGGCAACGCCGACGCCTCCCACATCGGCGCCTACGGTCCGCCCGGCCCGGCCGTCCATGGCGACGTCGAGACCTACTGTGCTGACCCCGAGCGAAAGGGCCCCGCCGACGCCGGCGGCTACAGCGCCCCGCAGCCGGTGACCTCCTGGACCTCGTCGGTGACCGGCAAGGCCGTGCCCACGGAGCGTCTCGCACAGGCCGCGTACGTGATCGGCAAGTACGGACAGACCCGCGACAACGCCCGAGCGGCGGCCGTGGACGCCGTCGTGTACGAATACCTGGCCGGCGGCACGTACGCCCTCGACGGCGCCCGCGGCAAGCAGCGCCTCGCGTACCCCGTCGTGTCTCCGACCGCCCGCACCCTCGCCCAGGGCTACCTCGCCGAGGCCCAGCGCCTCGCCGGCCCCTACAGCCTCACGATCACCCCCCAGGTGAAGACCACCACGGCCGGAACCCAGGTCACCGTTGCCGTGAAGGTCGCCACCAAGGCTGGCACCCCGGTGCCCAAGGTGAGTGTCGCGCTGGCCGAGTCCGGCCCCGGCACGGCATCCGGCAAGGTCGTCACGGACAACGCCGGTACCGCGAGCTGGTCGTTCACCGCGAAGACTGCGGGCACCGCGAGCATCAGTGCGACCGCCGACGGTCTGCCGGCCACCGGCCTTCAGGTCCTCACCCCGAAGAACCCCGCGGCCCAGCGCATGCTCCTCGCGGGCGGTACCACGAGCGTCAAGGACGCGGCGAGCGTCACCGTGGACGAGGCGCTCGGTGGCATCACCATCCGCAAGAAGGACCCCGAGGGCACCCGGCTGGTCGGCGCCGCCTTCCAGCTCCTGGACAAGGACGGCAAGCAGGCCGCCGAAGGCAAGACCGATGAGCAAGGCGTCCTCGTCCTCGACGGGCTGCGGGCCGGCACCTACCGGCTGCGCGAGACCTTCTCCGGCAGCCCGCTGCACGACCTGGTCCCCGAGCAGACCATCACCATCACCGCCGGACGCACCGCCCAGGCCAACCCCCTCGATCTCGTCGACCCGTTCAAGAAGGCCGATCTGCTCGTGAAGAAGGTCGACAAGAACACCGGCGAGGCCCTCGCGGGTGCGGTCATCACCATTCGGACCGACGAGACGGACAAGACCGGCAAGCACACCCCCGGCAAGATCCTCACCACCCTGACCACCAGCACGAACGGCACCGCCCGTGCCGAGCTGGACGTCACCCTCCGAGCAGGCACCCGCTACTGGGCCGCGGAGGCCAAGGCCCCTGACGGCTACCAGCTCGACACCACCCCGGTCGCCTTCACCGCGAAGCCCGGCACCGACGTCACCGTCACCCTCGCCGACCGCACCACTCCGAGCGTGCCGCCCACCACCCCGCCGCCGAGCCCGAGCGTGCCGCCCACCACGCCCCCGGCCGCACCGAGCACGCCCCCGACGCCGCCGAGCGCCCCGCCGTCCGGCTCCCTCGCCCACACCGGCGCCGACACCACGCCGTGGCTGATCGGCGGCGCCGCTGCTCTGCTCGCCGGCGGCTCCGGCCTCTACCTGATCAGCCGCCGTCGGCGCACGAGCGACACCGCCAGCTGACCGACGAGCCCGCCGTCCCCCTACCGACCTCCCGCTCGGAGCAACAACCATGAAGCACCACCACGTCCTGCCCACGCTCGCCCTGGCCGCTACAGCCGTGCTTGCCGCAACCCCGGCCGCATTCGCCGCCTCGTCCTCCGACCCGATGCCCTCGCCCTCCACGGCCCGCGCCGAGACGCCCGTCTCTGACGCGGGCGGCATCGAAATCACCACGAAGGACCCGGCTGGGGACGTGCTCTCCGGAGCCACGTTCCTGCTGCTCGACTCCGCCGGCAAGGAGGCCGGAAACGGGAAGACGGACGCCCAGGGGAAGCTGACCTTCCCCGACCTCGCGCCGGGCGTCTACCGGCTCAAGGAGACCGCCTCCGGCAGTCCCCTCCACGAGGCCGTGGCCGACCAGGACGTGATCGTCACGCCGGGCGCGACCACCCGGCTGACGATCACCGACCCGTTCAAGGCCGCCAAGGTCCTGCTGCAGGCCAAGGACGACAAGACCGGCAAGCTCTTGGCCGGCGCGACCGTGAACATCGGCACTGGTGACACGACGCTCCTCACCCTCACCACCGGGACCGGAGGCACGGCTTCCGCAGGGCTGCCGGTGTCCAGCCGGAAGGCAGAGTTCTGGGCCATGCAGATCAAGGCCCCCGCCGGCTACGACCTCTACAAGCCGTCGAAGACGTTCACCGCCGGCCCCGGCGCCCCGGTGACCGTGACCGTCACCAACGCCGCGACCAACCCGAAGCCCACCCCCTTGGACAAGCCGACGCCCAAGCCCACCAGCACCCCGTCCGCACCTACCGACGAGCCGAGCAGCAGCCCGACCAGCGCTCCCAAGCCCACGCAGACTGACACCGGCACGCCGGGCACCGGCTCCTCGCCCACCGCGGACGGGAGCGCGCTCGACGCCTCATCGTCCACCGCATCGCCATCCGCCCCCGCAACCTCGACCGGCGACTCCGCGCCAGCCGCCCCGATAGGTTCCCTCGCCCACACCGGCGCCGACACCACCTCATGGATCGCCGGAGGTGCCGGCCTCCTCGTTGTCGCCGGCGCCGTCACCCTGGTCGTCACCCGCCGCCGTGGGGCGGCCGAGCGGGAACCGGACGACATCAGCGAGACCATCTAGCCGAAGATCCCCCCAACAGCAGGCCCCTGGGACGCCGTCCCGGGGGCCTACTCTCGCCTATCGCCGTGCCACGCTGGCTCCACCACGCGCCGCCCTACACAGCGCCACATGCTGCCTGGTTCCGGCCCTATGCCACTACCGGCGCCTCCGGGGCACGAGACCCACTGCGCTCGAGCCAGTGGTCGACCCAGGCAGGTACGGAGAGGGCAAGCTGCTGCTGGGCAGCGAAGGTTGCCGGGCGGTGCTCCTGGATCTGCTTCAGGCGGTCGCCGCGGCGCTGGATGGCGCGAACCTCCAACACTCCGCGCCGATCGGCCAGGCCGGCGGCGACGGTGGTGCACTGGTCGCTGTAGCCGGGCGGCAGATGACAGGAGCAGTGTTCGTCCACGGTGGTGAGGGGCAGGCCCCAGTCGGGCGCCGCGAGCAGTGCCATCAGCCGTCGGTGGCCGGTGGCGCCGGAACCTTCCGCGAACGTGGGGTCGATGATCCAGCGTTCGCCACCGCCGCGTTCGTGGTGGCCGAGCCAGCCGGTCACGGCCAGAGGCGCCCCCAGGGTGCGGATTACGCCGGCACGGCGCAGCAGCCCGCTGGTCAGCCAGGCCGACGCCGCGGTGCCCCGGCTGCCCGGCCGCCGGTAGGGAAGCTCGGCCGGGTGCCACTGGGCGGGCCGGTCGTGGTGGCAGGGCGTCATGCCGTAGGCGCCCAGTCGCCGGTCCTGGACGTCGACCGCGTGCAGCCACTCGTCGGGGTCCAGACCGAGCAGGGTGACGGAGGCGGACGTGTTCGGTACGCGCAGCACCACCTGGCCGTCCTCGACGTGGGTACGGGCCCCCGGCACCCCCTTGACGTCGCCGTACTCGTCGGAGCGCGGCAGCAGAGCCTCGGCCAGGTCCAGCGCCTGGGACTCCTCCGGGTCGCGCCGCTCGGCCAGGTCGGCCTCGAATCGGACCAGGAGGCGGTCAGAGCGCGGGTCGACGTACTTGATGCCCCATGGGTACACAGTGGTGATCCGGCGCCAGGCCAGTGCGGCCATCACCCGGGCCTCCAGCAGCATCTGGTCGGAGTCCGGTTGCGGGATCAGCAAGGAGCCGGGCATGGCGGCTTCGACCCGGCGTCGGGCGGACTGCCAGGGCATCCCGGTGTACAGGCGTAGCAGTTCGGCGCGACGTTCGACGGCGGTTGTTTTCATGACTCGACGCTCCTCAACACCGCGGAGCCGTCCCGACACAGCACGCGCGGCGGAGAGCCACGATGAACATGCGGACCACGCAGCGGCGCCGGCCGAGTTGGCTTCTCCACGGCATGCTCGATGTCGGGTCGAGCACAGGGCAGGGACCCCGCCGGGCCCACCGCTCCACATTGGATCGCATAGACCTGGAGCAGGCCCGGATCGATGTGATGACGCGCCGAGGCGTCACCCGAACATCGCGGTCGGACCTGGAACGAATCATTGGGCATATCTGCGGGGCCGATGCGGAACAGGACCGGCAATGTAGAAACTGACGGTTTAGAAGTCGTTTCTCTTGGTGAGAGGTCGCCGGGGTAAAGGTCATTGTGTGAGAGGACGAGTACGGCAGATGCCTGGAGGCGTAACGGCGGCTTGACCGAGTTGTGGCAGCAGCACTGGCTCAACTTTCCTTCGGCCGGTACAAGCTCCGCGACCCGTATCGCCGCCTGCATCCAATCAGAGCCCGGGGATTCTTCTATGGTGCGGATTCGCGGCTTACCACCACTCCGCTACTCCGGCTGCGGCCAAGAGGAGTGCTGCCGTCACGATTAGGAGGATCGACGCCCTGCGGCGGTACATGTCGATCCTCTCTGGCAACTCCTTCGCCCCTCGGTCAGCGTCAAGTTCATGGCTGTGGTCTCTCACGACCTCCGCACGGGCGCGCTGGCACGGCTCCCATGCGAGAGCCAGGCACGCAGCTGTCAGAAAGGCGCAGGTGAGGAAGGCGAAGCGTAGGACGCCAGCGTCGCGGAAGACGCTCGCACCCAGGTCCCCCGCACCAAACAAGCCCAATCCGGCAAGGCCAGCGCCCATGTAGGTGATCCGCTTGATCTCGTACTCGGCCTGATTCTTCAAGTGCCCCCACGTACCCATGCGCATGACTCACCTCACCCTCGACTAGGGCGGGCCTTCCCACCAGCCATCGATGATGTCGAGGTAGATGCTCGCGAAGGCTTGAAGTTGTTCCGCCCGCAATTCTTCTTCGCCAGGGTAATAGCTGCGCGAGATGGCGCCAGCGGTAATGACTTCGGCGTAGAGGCGGATAGCTTCCTCGGGTGGCTCCCCGATCGACCTACCTAGGCGTGATTCGTCCGATGCCACTCGGTACAAAGTGTGCATCGCCTTTTCAAGCGTTGGTTGGGCTGCTGAGATTTGTTCCTCTGGGAGGCCGGGGCGTTCCCAGCCGTTTCTGAACGATTCATTCGCGATGGCAAGCCAACGATCCTCGCCCGCTGTCGGTGCGCCCACGCTGGATCACCCCTCTACTGCCCATGGCGAGCGACTGTCCCATGCCCGCCGCGTGGCCCCCTTCAAGCATCCGTCACGGCCCTACCCTCAGCAACTTCAAGAGGAGCGCTGGCCTGTGAGGCAGTGCGTGTAGCTTCGTCGGCCTGCGGCGGCGAGGCCCACGCCAGGAGCGGATGGGCAGGATGCCGCGCACGGGCGGCTCCAGGCCCTGGCTGTCAGGCATGTTCGCACTGGAGATACCCGGGGGACAGCGGCAGTCCGTTGCGATCGGTGATCCGGTGGATCTTCGATCCCAGCTTGCCGTGGTCGGTCGGATTCGGTCCCGTCAGTGGCCCCCTTTTTGCTCGGGCCTGCGGGGAACGAACCAGAGACGGTTGGCGCAGTTCGTCTTCACCGTCATCAAGCCACGCCGCTTGGCAGTCCACCCAGCCGTTCGGGCATCGGAACGCGCCCCGGGGTACCCGGCGTGGGATGGTTCCCCACAGCCCACGGGGCGGTGAGGCTCCAACGGAAGAGGGCTCACCACCTCACATACCCGTGCTCGGCCACCTGCGCATCGTGTAGGAAGGCCCAGGAAGTCGGCAGGTAGGCGTCGTCACGGCCGCGGATGACACGGGCTTCCGGGCGGCGCGCCGGCGGGTCGGCTAGCCTCGCGCTTTCATGAGGCGGGGCGTCCGAGGCTTGATCAAATAAGCGGAGAGTGCTTCTGACCTGCAACGATGGGACTTGTCTAGGGTC
>NZ_JBHYMK010000046.1:4915-65087 GCF_042743065.1 Streptomyces sp. NPDC058872 | reverse complement strand
CGTCCGACGCTTCCCGGGCCCTCACCCGTTCCCGAAGGGGTCAGCCGCCGAGGGGCAGGCCGCCCAGCGGCGTGGACCCCAGGGCCTGGCCGGTCGGCAGGCCGCCGAGGCCACCGCCCAGGGCTCCGCCGGTGGGGCCCTCGGCGCTCTCGGTGGCGGCGCCCGCGGTCTTGCCGACGACTTCGCCCGCGCTGCCCGTGGTGTCTCCGGCCACCTTCTGGGCGGCCGGGGTGGCGGTCTTCCCGGCCGCACCGACGGTCTTCCCGGCGGCCGGTACGGCGGTGCCGACGGCCTTGCTGCCGGTCTCGCCGACGACGCCGGTGGCGGCTTGCGAGGCGCCGTCGACGGCGGTGCCCGCACCGGCGGAGTCCAGGGCGGTGACGGCGCCGAGGGCGCCGGTGGGGGCGAGGCCGTGGTCGAGGGCGCTCGCGGAGCCGGCCGCACCGACCACGGGGGCTGCTCCGGCCGCGAGGAGGAGGGCGGCGCGGGCGATCCGGCGGGTCAGGGGGAGGGACATGGTGCTCCTTCGACGAGGTGCGACGTGTGCGTTCGGACGCACTGACAACCGGCCCCGGGGCAGGAGAGGTTGCGGCGACCAAAGGTAAAGAGTTGGCAATGCGTCGTATTGTCGGGTGGGGAGGAAAACGGACGAACGCGTCATTGTGAAGGTGCTTGATGAACCGTCACTTCCCATGGGGTGCAAGGGAAATGAGGGGTGGGAGCGCCAGTCGGGGAAGGAGGGGAGAAGGCCGCCGAATTTCCTTCCGTCGCACACGGGACCGTGCCACGGTCGGGTGAAGGGCCGTACGGATGCCCGGCAGCGGGCGACCGCCGGGCAGGCGGGGTCCGGGCGGTGCCCGGGCGGGGTTCCCCCGCCCCCATGGCCGGGCGACGGCGCGATCGGCTCCGGTGGCTAGCGGGCGAGTCGGATGCGGACGGCCCCGCCGGTCGCGGCTGCCGCGCTCGGCGCCTTCGACCAGTCGCCGTTCGCCTCGCCCGCGCGCCACACCAGGTCCCCGTACGAGACCTCCGCGATGCGCAGCACCTCCGACCGGGCCACCGCCCACTGGGCCAACTCCCAGCCGCGCCGCTCGTCCGCGCCGCCCCCCGCCGGGCTTCCCGGCTCCACCGGCACCAGGAGCACGGGGGGCTCGGTGGCCGAACGGCCCGCGCTCGGACCGCCCGTCACCGTCTTCGGGGCGGCCTTCTCGCCGAACGCCCGCACCAGCTCCTCGCGCACCCGCGCGGGATCGCCCGGCCGTCCGTCCGCCTTGCCCGCCGTACACCTCAGGGCCGCCGGCGAACGACCGGTCAGCGCGGCCGAGAGCAGCGTGGCGTCCGGCTCGTGCTTCGCGTACGCCTGCGGGAAGCCGCTCCGCTGCACCTTCTGCGCCGCCACCGTCAGCGGCAGCCGCGAGTACCCCGGCACCTTCTCCAGGCCCTCGTAGAACTTCCTCGACGCGTACAGCGGGTCCATGATCTGCTCCGGCGTCCCCCACCCCTGCGAGGGGCGTTGCTGGAAGAGGCCGAGCGAGTCCCGGTCGCCGTGCTCGATGTTCCGCAGCCCGGACTCCTGCAGCGCCGTGGCGAGGGCGATCGTCACGGCCCGTTCCGGCAGCCCCCGGGTGGTGCCCACCGCGGAGATCGTCGCGGCGTTGGAGGCCTGCTCCGTGGTGAACTCGTACCGGTTGTCCCCGGTGCCCACGCTGCAGCGGGGCGTGCCCGTGCTTCCCGTCACCTGGTGGACGGCCACGTAGGCGGCGATGCCGAAGAGCACGGCGAGGGCAGCCGCGGGACGGGCGCGGCGACCGCGACGGCGGGTGCGGGTGGGCTCGGACACGGGGCCCACCGTACTGGAGGCCGCGTTAGGGTCGGCACATGGCAGACATCACCCGGCTCGACGGCACCCTCGACCTCGCCCTGGACGGGGCCGCGCTCACCGCCGCCCTCGTCGACTTCCCCTCCGTCAGCGGGACGGAGCAGCCGCTCGCCGACGCGATCGAGCGCGCCCTGCGCCTGCTGCCGCACCTCACCGTCGACCGGTACGGCAACAACATCGTCGCCCGGACGCAGCTCGGCCGCGAGGAACGGGTGGTGCTCGCCGGCCACATCGACACCGTGCCGATCGCCGACAACGTGCCCTCCCGGCTCGACGGGGACGGCGTCCTGTGGGGCTGCGGCACCTCGGACATGAAGTCCGGCGTCGCCGTCCAGCTGCGGATCGCCGCCACCGTCCCGGAGCCCAACCGGGACCTCACCTTCGTCTTCTACGACAACGAGGAGGTCGCCGCCGACCTCAACGGCCTCGGCAAGGTCGCCGCCGCCCACCCCGAGTGGCTGGACGGCGATTTCGCCGTCCTCCTCGAACCCTCCGACGGACAGGTGGAGGGCGGCTGCCAGGGCACCCTGCGGGTCATCCTGCACACCGCCGGCGAGCGCGCCCACTCCGCGCGCGCCTGGATGGGCTCCAACGCCATCCACGCCGCCGCCCCGATCCTCGAACGCCTCGCCGCGTACGAGCCGCGCAAGCCGGTCATCGACGGCCTCCAGTACCACGAGGGCCTCAGCGCCGTGGGGATCGAGGGGGGCGTCGCCACCAACGTCATCCCCGACGCCTGCACCGTCACCGTCAACTACCGGTACGCCCCCGACCGCTCCCCGGCCGAGGCCCTGGCGTACGTCCGCGACTTCTTCGACGGCTGCGGCATCGCCGAGCTCGTCGTCGACGACGAGAGCCCCGGCGCCCTGCCCGGCCTCTCCCACCCGGCGGCCCAGGCCTTCATGAAGGCCGTCGGCGGCAGTGCACAGCCCAAGTTCGGCTGGACCGACGTCTCCCGCTTCAGCGCCCTCGGGGTGCCCGCCGTCAACTACGGCCCCGGTGACCCGCTGTACGCGCACAAGCGCGACGAGCGCGTCCACGTCGACAAGATCCACCACTGCGAGGCCCGGCTCCGCGACTGGCTGACCGCCCGTCTCCCGTAATTTCGGATTTCGTCACCTCTCTGGTCCTACGCTGACCCAACCAGAAGATCGTCGGATCGACGGAGGGAGCAGGCCATGGGCATGCCCGAAGGAGAGACCAAGCCGGAGGAGCAGCGGCTCGGGCCGGTGCTGCGGCGCAGGGAGCAGGTCCAGCCGGGCACCACGGACCAGCGGCTGCTCGACACCGAGGGCGACTCGGAATGGGTGCACACCGACCCCTGGCGGGTCATGCGCATCCAGTCCGAGTTCGTCGAGGGCTTCGGCGCCCTGGCCGAACTGCCGAGCGCGATCAGCGTCTTCGGTTCGGCCCGCACGAAGCCCGACTCGCCGGAGTACGAGGCGGGCGTACGGCTCGGGCGGGCGCTCGTCGAGGCCGGCTTCGCGGTCATCACGGGCGGCGGCCCCGGTGCCATGGAGGCGGCCAACAAGGGGGCCAGGCAGGCCAAGGGGATCTCGGTGGGCCTCGGCATCGAGCTCCCCTTCGAGCAGGGGCTCAACCCGCACGTCGACATCGGCGTGAACTTCCGCTACTTCTTCGTCCGCAAGACGATGTTCGTGAAGTACGCGCAGGGGTTCGTCGTCCTGCCCGGCGGGCTCGGCACCCTCGACGAGCTCTTCGAGGCGCTCACCCTGGTCCAGACCCGCAAGGTCACCCGCTTCCCGATCGTGCTCTTCGGTTCGGAGTACTGGAAGGGCCTGGTCGACTGGCTCCGCGACTCGGTCGTCGCGGGCGGCAAGGCCGCGGAGCGCGACCTGCTCCTCTTCCACGTCACGGACGACGTGGAGGAGGCGGTGGCCCTGGTGACGAAGGAGGTCGCCCGCTAGGACGTGCTGCGAGAGCGGCTCCGTCCGCCCGGAGGGCCGTGTGCCCGGGGCCGGTCCGGGCCGGCCGGTCGCGGGCACGCGTTCCGCGGACCCCGGGGTGCGGCCCGGGGGAGGGGCGGCCGGCGCGACCGGCCACCGGGCCGCAACACGCCCTAGGCCAGCCCGCGCCGTGCGACCGCGGGCGGACGGTGCCCGGCGATGGACGCCACCATGTCCAGGACCTGTCGGGTCTCGGCCACCTCGTGCACCCGGTACACCCGTGCGCCGAGCCAGGCCGACACCGCCGTCGTGGCCAGGGTCCCGAGGACCCGCTCCTTCACCGGTCGGTCCAGCGTCTCTCCGACGAAGTCCTTGTTCGACAGGGACACCAACACCGGCCAGCCGGTCTCCGCCATCTCGCCGAGCCGTCGCGTCGCCTCCAGGCTGTGCCGGGTGTTCTTCCCGAAGTCATGACCGGGGTCGATCATGATCCCGTCCCGCCGGACACCGAGGGTCGCGGCCCGCTCCGCGAGCCCCACGGTCACGCGCAGGATGTCGGCCATCACGTCCTCGTACTCCACCCGGTGCGGTCGCGTCCTCGGCTCCGCACCACCGGCGTGCGTGCAGACGAGCCCCGCGCCGTACTTCGCGGCGACCTCGGCGAGTCGCGGATCGACCCCGCCCCAGGCGTCGTTCAGGACGTCCGCGCCGGCCTCGCAGACCGCCTCGCCGACGTCCGCCCGCCAGGTGTCGACGCTGATCACGACATCGGGATGGCGCCTGCGGACCTCGGCGACGAAGCCGACCGTCCGGCGCGCCTCCTCCTCGGCCGTCACCTCCTCCCCGGGGCCGGCCTTCACTCCGCCGATGTCGATGATCGCCGCCCCCTCCGCCACGGCCTGCTCGACCCGGGCGAGCGCCGGCTCGTCCCGGAAGGTCGCCCCCTGGTCGTAGAAGGAGTCCGGGGTTCGGTTCACGATCGCCATGATCACCGGCTCGTGCGGCCCGAATTCACGCCGTCCCAAGCGCAGCATCCCTTTTGTCCTCCCTCGCGTCCGTTCGCCTGTGACCCTAACCGTCAGTGGCGCATGGCACGATCGGCACGGGACGTTTTCCACTCCGGGGAGAGGCGCGCAGGTGTTCTGGTTTCTGCTCATCACGATGGTGGTGGTCGTGGCCGCGGTGACCCTCGCCGTGGTCGGCGGCGGTGACGGCGAGGTGCTGCCCGAGGTGGCGCCCGAGCAGCTGGTCGACCCCCTTCCGACGGCCCGTCCGGTGGACCGCGCCGACGTCGAGGCGCTGCGCCTGCCGGTCGCCGCCCGTGGCTACCGCATGGTCGACGTGGACGACGTCCTCGTCCGCCTCGGCGCCGAGCTCGCCGAGCGGGACGCCCGGATCGCGGATCTGGAGGAGGCGCTCGCGGGCGCCTCCTCCGCCGGTGACGCCGGGGCTGCCGGCGAGGAAGGCGGAGAGAAGTGACGGGCGAGGCGATCCCCGGGCCCGACGGGCGGCTGCGGTGCCCCTGGGGCCTGTCGACCGAGGACTACGTCGTCTATCACGACGAGGAGTGGGGCCGTCCCGTCCACGGCGACGACGCACTGTTCGAGCGGCTCTGCCTGGAGGCCTTCCAGTCGGGCCTGTCGTGGATCACGATCCTCCGCCGTCGCGAGGGCTTCCGGCGCGCCTTCGCCGGTTTCGAGATCGCCTCGGTCGCGGCCTTCGGCCCGGCGGACCGGGAGCGGCTCCTCGCCGACGAGGGCATCATCCGCAACCGTGCCAAGGTCGACGCCACCCTGGCCAACGCGAAGCTGCTGGCCGACTGGTCGCCGGGCGAGCTCGACGCCCTGATCTGGTCGTACGCCCCCGACCCAGCGGTCCGGCCCGCTCCCCGCGTGCTCGCCGAGGTCCCGGCGATCACCGATGCGTCGACGGCCCTGTCGAAGGCCCTCAAGAAGCGCGGCCTCCGCTTCATCGGCCCCACCACGGCCTACGCCCTGATGCAGGCCTGCGGGCTGGTCGACGACCACCTCGCGGACTGCGTGGCCCGCCGCGGGCGGTAGTCCCGCGGCACCTGCCGGGCCCACGGCCCCGGTGAACCCCCGGGTGAGGCCCCACGCCGTCGTCCGGGCGGGGTGCCCCGGAGGCGTCTCCGGGTGGGCGGGCGGATCCCCCGGACCCGCCCGCCGGCCGTGCTCCCGGGGCTTCGGCCCCGGTCAGCGACCCAGGTACGTGGGCTTCTCCTTGGCGACGAAGGCGCGGACCGCGCGGGTGTGGTCCTCCGAAGCGCCGGCCACCGCCTGGAGCTCCTCCTCCTTGCCCAGGGCCTCGGTCAGGGAGTGGTCCGCGCCGTAGGCGAGGGACTCCTTCAGCGCCGCGTACGCCACGGTCGGACCCGCCGCGAGGGCACGGGCCACCTTCTCGGCCTCGGCAGCGAGCTCGGCGGCGGGCACCAGGCGGTTCGCGATGCCGAGCTCGTGGGCCTCCTGCGCGCTGAGGGAACGGGGGAAGAGCAGCAGGTCGGAGGCGCGGCTCGCGCCGATCAGCCGGGGGAGCGTCCAGGACATCCCCGAGTCGGCGGTGAGCGCCACGCCCGCGAAGGCGGTGTTGAAGGAGGCCGTGTCCGCGACGACCCGGTAGTCCGCCGCGAGCGCGAAGCCGAAACCGGCACCGGCGGCGACGCCGTTCACGCCCGCGACGACCGGCTTCCGCATGCCGGTGAGCGCCCGCACGATCGGGTTGTAGTGGTCACGGACCGTGTTCATGGTCTCGTGGGTCCCGGCCTCCTGGTCCGCCGCGAGCAGTCCGATGTGCTCCTTCAGGTCCTGGCCGACGCAGAACGCCCGGTCACCCGCGGCCGTGAGGAGCACCGCCCGGACGGCGGGGTCCGCCGCGGCCGTCTCCGCGGCCTCCCGGAGGGCGACCTTCGCGGCCACGTTCATGGCGTTCATCGCCTCGGGCCGGTTGAGCGTGATGGTGGCGAGCCCGTCGCTCACCTCGTACAGCACCGTGTCGGCCATCGGGATCCCTTCGCCTCATTGCGTGGTTGACCAGCCCAGCATGGCGGAGATCACCCGCACCGCCCATGTGAGGTGCGTCAATGAGTCGGCCCGAGGGGGGATCGTGGAGACGTCGAGCGGCGAAGTATGGCAGCCGGATCGCCGAAATATGGGGTTTTGCGGGAGCGCGTTGCGCAAGCGATGCCATTCGATGTTGGTCATCGGGTCCTGCCATGCGGGATAATGACCTGGAAGCAATGTGTTCGAAGCCGGTGACGCGTGCTCCACACCATGGAGCTGCCCGGCCGATGATGAGCTGGTTTCAGGAAGGGGAACGAGCATGGCGGCCATGAAGCCGCGGACGGGTGACGGCCCGCTCGAGGTGACCAAGGAGGGGCGGGGCATCGTCATGCGCGTTCCGCTCGAAGGCGGCGGTCGGCTTGTCGTCGAGCTGACCCCGGACGAGGCCGAGGCGCTGGGTGACGCCCTCAAGAAGGTCGTCGGCTGACCCTCTTCTCCACGATTTCCCGCCGCTGCCCCGGTACGGTCCGCCGTCCCGGGGCAGCGGCGTCTTCGGACCGGGCGCCGAGGGACGGGCCGGGCGGGGGCGCGCAGGGACGCCCGCCGCGGCACGGTCAGCCCCGGCGCACCGCACAGAGCAGGCCGTCGCCCACCGGCAGGAGGGAGGGGATCAACTCCTGGCTCTCCCGCACCGCGCGCAGCACCTCGCGGACCCGCTGGACCTCCGCCGGCTGGGCCCCCGCGTCGATGGTGCGGCCGTCCGCGAAGACCCCTTCGAAACAGACGAGACCGCCCGGTCGCAGCAGGCGCAACGATTCAGCGAGGTAGTCCAGGTACTCGAGCCGGTCACCGTCGCAGAACACGAGGTCGTACCCGCCGTCCGCGAGGCGGGGCAGCACGTCCAGTGCGCGGCCGGGGATGAAGCGCGCCCGGTTCCCCGCGAAGCCCGCCGCCCGGAAGGCCGTCTTGGCGAGCTGCTGCCGCTCCGGCTGGAGGTCCACCGTCGTCAGGACGCCGTCCGGCCGCATGCCGAGCAACAGGTAGATGCCCGACACGCCGGTGCCGGTCCCGATCTCCGCCACCGCCTTGGCGTCCGCCGTCGCGGCGAGCAGGCGCAGCGCCCCGCCGGTGCCCGGAGACACCGAGGGCAGCCCTGCCTCCCGGGCCCGCTCCCGGGCCCAGCGCAGAGCTTCGTCCTCGGCGACATAGGCGTCGGCGAACGACCAGCCCGTCTGCCGGTTGGCGGTAATGGCCCTCTCCTGTTCCCGTAGTTGACGCAACGGTGACTGTATCCGCTGTCAGCGGGAACCCGCAGATGGGACCGGGCGTTCACTAAGGGAGGAGACGGTCCCCGGCAGCCGGGCGAGCCGTCCCCAAATTCGCGTAAAGATTCTTATCCGGAGCTAACGGGCGGGGTGGCTATGGTAGGGGCTCCACTGGACACCACCAGAGCCGACAGGGGAGGTGCGGCTGCGCCTGTGGATCGGGGAGGAGTGCTTCGGCGTCTTCTCAGGTCGGCGGGTGAGCCGAAATCCGTGACCAACACCGCTGACCGCTTCCGCACCACCGACTCCGCTCCCACCACCGCGACCTTCGCATCGGATGCGGAATCGCAGGCGTGGACCCCTCCCACCTGGGAGGAGATCGTCAGCGCACACAGCGGCCGGGTCTACCGGCTCGCCTACCGCCTCACCGGAAACCAGCACGACGCGGAGGACCTGACCCAAGAGGTCTTCGTCCGCGTCTTCCGCTCGCTGTCGACGTACACCCCGGGCACCTTCGAGGGCTGGCTGCACCGCATCACCACCAACCTCTTCCTCGACATGGTCCGCCGCAAGCAGCGCATCCGTTTCGACGCGCTCGCCGACGACGCGGCCGAGCGGCTCCCCAGCCGCGAGCCCTCGCCGCAGCAGGCGTTCAACGACACCCACTTCGACGCCGATGTGCAGCAGGCCCTGGACACCCTCGCGCCCGAGTTCCGCGCGGCGGTCGTCCTCTGTGACATCGAGGGGCTGTCGTACGAGGAGATCGCCGCGACCCTCGGAGTGAAGCTCGGCACGGTCCGCAGCCGCATCCACCGCGGTCGCTCCCACCTCCGCAAGGCCCTCAAGCACCGCTCGCCCGAGGCAAGGGCGGAGCGCGCCCTGGCCTCCGTCGGATGGGAGGCAGGGACAGCGTGAGCGGCACACGTCCCACGACACCGACCCCCGCGGAGCACCACCTCGGGGACCGGCTGGCCGCGCTCGTCGACGGCGAACTCGGTCACGACGCCCGCGAGCGGGTCCTCTCCCACCTCGCTACCTGCGCCCGCTGCAAGGCCGAGGCCGATGCGCAGCGCTCCCTGAAGAGCGTCTTCGCCTCCACCGCGCCACCGCCCCCCTCGGAGGGCTTCCTCGCCCGCCTCCAGGGCCTCCCCGGGGGCCCGGGGGAGCCGGGCGGCCCCCGGGGTCCCTTGGAAGAGCTCCTCGACGCGAGCGGGTTGAAGGCCGACGGCTTCGCCACCGCCGCCGTCGTCACCCCCCGCCCGGGCACCCCCGGCCCCGGCACCGCCCGGGTCGGCTTCCGCATACACGAGGTGGGCGACCGCGGGACCCCCGGGAGGGGGCGCCGCTTCGCCTTCGCGGCGGCCAGCGCCGTCTCCTTCGCGGCGATCGCCCTCGGCGGCACCCTGCCCCTGGACGCCTCCGTGACCGCGAGCGGGCGCGCCGGCCAGGGCAGCGGCAACGCCGTCACCCCGCTGCGCGCCACCACGACCGGCGGCACGGGCACGAGCACGGGGGCCGGCCGCAGTACGCGCTTCGGCGAGCGCTCGGGCTCCCAGTCCGTCTACGGCGCCGAGCCGCTCGCGGCGGCGACCCCCGGGGAGGTTCCGCTCGGTCCGGTCCCGGACACCCGCCAGGGCGCGGTTCCGGCGGAGACGACGCGTTCCCTCACCATGCCCCTGGTGGCCGCGCGCCTCGAAGGGCGCGCGCCGCAGTCGTTCTTCGCCCTCTCGCCGTTCATGCGCCCGACGGACCCGGTCCTCCCCCTGACCTTCGCCCCCGGGCCCAGCCCGATGGCGAGTCCGACGACCGGACCGCTCGGCTCCCACCACTGACCCGCGACCTGGTTGAATCCAGGGCAGGGCGCCCGACCCAGGGGCGCGGACGGGTCAGCGGGCTGCGGGGAGAACATGAGCAACGGGAAGCCGAACTGGTGGAGTCGGCCGTCGAGCACTCCGGAGGCGGCGCGGATACCGACGCCGCCGGACGGCGACGGTGACTTCCCGCTGCCCGCGCCCCAGCCGTCGTCCGAGCCGGTCGTCCCGGGAGGGGGGCCGGAGGACCGGGGGGCGGGGGCGGAGGCGCCTGCTCCGGTCGTCGAGCTGACGAAGTCCGCGCCCGAGTCCGCAGGCGTGCTCGAGTCCGCAGGCGTGCCCGCCCAGGACGCATCCACCGGGACCTCCGTTCCCGCGGAGGCCACCGGCCCGCTGGTGGCCGAGTCGCCCTCGGCGGCTCCCGCGCCGCACGTGCGGTCCGCGCCGCAGCCCCTGCACGCACCCGACGAGTACCGCACGCCGCCCTACGGCGAGCCGGGGCCGTGGGCGCCCGCACCCCCCGTGCAGCATCCGGCCGCCCCCGTGCCGCCGCAGGCACCCCCGCACGCCCATTCCCAGGCCGGAGCCACGCCCTGGGTGCAGTACGACCCCTGGAGCACCCACGGGGCCGGCGGTGCCCCGCTGCCCCCGGCGAAGTCCCGGAAGGGCCTCGCGATCGCGGGCGCGCTCGTCTTCGCCCTGATCACCGGAGTCATCGGCGGTGGTGTCGGCGCCTATGTCGAGCGGAACGGCGGGCTCACCACCGTCGAGCTGCCGCAGGCCGAAGCCGGGAGCACGGACCGGGCCCCCGACAGCGTCGCGGGCATCGCCGCCAGCGCCCTCCCCGGCGTCGTCACCCTGCACGTGCGGGGCAACGGTTCCTCCGGCACCGGGACCGGCTTCGTGCTGGACACCCAGGGCCACATCCTCACCAACAACCACGTGGTCGACGGGGCCACGTCCTCCAAGGACATTTCGGTGACCTTCTCCAGTGGCGAGACGGCCCGCGCCAAGCTCATCGGCAAGGACACGGGGTACGACCTCGCCGTCGTCCAGGTCACCGGCGTCTCGGGCCTCAAGCCGCTGCCGCTGGGCAATTCCGAGAACGTCCGGGTCGGCGATCCCGTCGTCGCCATCGGCGCCCCCTTCGACCTGTCCAACACCGTCACCTCCGGGATCATCAGCGCCAAGGAGCGCCCGATCACGGCCGGTGGGGAGAAGGGCGACGGCAGCGACATCAGCTACGTCGATGCGCTCCAGACCGACGCCCCCATCAACCCCGGCAACTCCGGCGGCCCCCTGCTCGACTCCAAGGCCCAGGTCATCGGCATCAACAGTGCGATCCGCGCCGCCGGCGGCGCGGGTGAGGGCGGGGAGGGCGGCGCGAGCCAGCCCGGTTCCATCGGCCTCGGCTTCGCCATACCGATCAACCAGGGCAAGCGCGTGGCCGAGGAGCTCATCAACACCGGCAAGGCCACCCACCCCGTCATCGGTGTGAGCCTCGACATGCAGTTCAACGGCGACGGCGCGCGGGTCGGGGAGAAGGGCGCCGGCGGCTCGGCCTCCGTCACCGCCGGCGGCCCGGCCGCCAAGGCCGGGCTCCGGCCGGGAGACGTCATCACCAAGGTCGACGGCCAGCGGGTGCACAACGGCGAGGAGTTGATCGTGAAGATCCGGGCGCACCGCCCCGGCGACCAACTGGAGCTCACCCTGACCCGGAACGGCAAAGAGCTGACAAAGACCTTGACGCTCGGTTCCTCGCAGGGCACGTGAGCGCCACGTGGCGGTCACCGCAAGGTACCCGTCCGATGGTTTCGACGGGTACCGTGGACCGGGCCCTGGACCGGCGTGAAGGAGCTACTAGGTGTTCAGCGACATAGGCGCACTCGAACTGGTGACGCTCGTGGTCCTCGCCGTGCTCGTCTTCGGGCCGGACAAGCTCCCGAAGGTGATCCAGGACGTCGCGCGCTTCATCCGGAAGGTGCGCGAGTTCTCCGACAGTGCGAAGCAGGACATCCGCAGCGAGCTGGGGCCCGACTTCAAGGACTTCGAGTTCGAGGACCTCAACCCCAAGACGTTCCTCCGCAAGCAGTTGGACAACAACGAGGACCTCAAGGAGTTGAAGGAGCTGCGCGGCACCTTCGACCTCAAGAAGGAGATGAACGAGGTCGCCGACGCCGTGAACGGCCGGGACCCCGTCCCCGCGCCCGTCCCCGCCCCTGCGCCCGCGACGGTCAACGGCTCCCCGGACCTCCTCAAGAAGCAGGACAAGCCGGACGCCGGTGAGCGTCCGCCGTACGACTCCGACGCCACCTGACGACGCCCTGTCACCACCCCGTAGCCTCTCGGTGGCTATCCTCCCTCTGTTGACGTAACGAGGAGGCTGGCCGAGATGAAGACGACGAGTCGGGTGGAAGCCGATGGCTTTCTGCGCGCGCCCTTCGCCTGGTACGGGCTCGACGAGGCGTTCACCGGCCCCCGCCGACTGATGCAGATCGGCACGGCGGCGGACGGCACGGTCCAGCACGGCTCGATGGGGCACGGCGACGAGCCCTCGATAAAGTCCGAGGCCGGCGCTGCGGAGAAGGAGCGCTTCGCCGTCGTCGTGACGGTCGCCGCGAACCCCGTTCGCCGCACCGGTGACGGCACGGGCGTCCTGGAGGCCACCACCGTCTCCTCCGCGGCCTGGCTGGCCGGCTCCGGGCTCCTCGCCCACACCTGGCCCGCCTCGCTCGACCACGCGCTGCGGGACCACTGGCTGGACCAGCAGACGGAGACCGCCTTCGAGCTCGCCGACGACCTCGACGGACCGGCCTGGTCCACGCTCTCGCTTCCGGTCGACGGGGCCCCGGTGCCGTTCCACTACCGCGAGACCGAGTTCGGTTGGGTGCTGGCGGGGTCCGCCGGGGACGTCCACATCGGGGCGTACGGGCGGGGGATGAGCGCCTACGGACTGGCGTTCTCGCAGGTGAAGGACTTGGGCGCGTACGCCTGACGGCAAACGCACCGGAGGGGCACCCCGGATCGGGGTGCCCCTCCGTGTTGCGCGCTGCGTGTTGCGCGGGCGGACGCCCGCCGCGCTCAGAACTTGTTGCGCGGAGTGATGCCCAGGCTCATGCCCGAGAGGCCGCGCTGGCGACCGCCGAGCTTGCCGGCGATGGCACGGAGGGCCGCACCCGCCGGGGAGTCGGGGTCGGAGAGGACGACCGGCTTGCCGTCGTCGCCCCCCTCGCGGAGCCGTACGTCGATCGGGATCGAGCCGAGGACCGGGACGGTCGCGCCCGTGGTCTGGGTGAGGCCGTCCGCGACCTTCTGCCCACCGCCGGTGCCGAACACGTCGACCATCTCGTCGCAGTGCGGGCACGGCAGGCCCGCCATGTTCTCGACGACGCCGACGATCTTCTGGTGGGTCTGGACGGCGATCGAGCCGGCCCGCTCGGCGACCTCGGCCGCGGCCTGCTGGGGAGTGGTGACGACCAGGATCTCCGCGTTCGGGACGAGCTGGGCGACCGAGATCGCGATGTCGCCGGTGCCCGGGGGCAGGTCGAGCAGGAGGACGTCCAGGTCCCCCCAGTACACGTCCGCCAGGAACTGCTGGAGCGCGCGGTGCAGCATCGGGCCGCGCCACACCACCGGGGCGTTGCCCGGGGTGAACATGCCGATGGAGATGACCTTCACGCCGTTCGCCGACGGCGGCATGATCATGTTCTCGACCTGGGTCGGACGGCCTTCCGCGCCCAACATCCGGGGCACGCTGTGGCCGTAGATGTCGGCGTCGACGACGCCGACCTTCAAGCCGTCGGCGGCCATCGCCGCGGCCAGGTTCACGGTCACGGAGGACTTGCCGACGCCGCCCTTGCCGGAGGCCACCGCGTACACCCGGGTCAGCGATCCGGGCTTCGCGAACGGCACCTCGCGCTCGGCGCCCGTGCCGCGCAGCGCCGCCGCCAGCTCCTTGCGCTGCTCGTCGCTCATCACGTCCAGCGAGACGTCGACACCGGTGACGCCCTCGACCCGGGAGACGGCCTCGGTCACGCGCTGCGTGATGGTGTCGCGCATCGGACAACCGGAGACCGTCAGGTAGACCGTGACGGCGACCTTCCCGTCCGGTTCGATCTCCACCGACTTGACCATGCCGAGCTCAGTGATCGGCTTGTTGATCTCAGGGTCGTTCACCGTCGCCAGTGCTTCAAGCACCGCGTCTTCCGTAGCCATACCGACGATGGTACGGCGACGACCACGGGCCGGTGAAAGGGCCGTCAACGGTCGGGTACGTCACTTCCGCGGTCGTCGCCGGACGGGAATAGATCCCGGCGCTCCTCCAATTCCCTGATCAGGTCCTGGAACTCCGAGCGGATCCAGTCGCGGGTCGCGACCTCGCCGAGGCCCATCCGCAGCGCGGCGATCTCCCGGGTCAGGTATTCGGTGTCCGCGATCGACCGCTCGTTCTGCTTCCGGTCCTGTTCGAGGTTGACCCGGTCCCGGTCGTCCTGCCGGTTCTGGGCGAGCAGGATCAGCGGCGCCGCGTACGAGGCCTGGAGCGACAGGGCGAGCGTCAGGAAGATGAACGGGTACTCGTCGAACTTCAAGGAACCCGGGGCGAAGACGTTCCACAGCACCCAGACGACGATCGTCAGGGTCATCCAGACCAGGAACCGGCCCGTGCCCAGGAAGCGGGCGATCCGCTCCGAGAGCCGGCCGAAGGCCTCGGGGTCGTACTCCGGCAGCAGCCGGGACCGCCGCTCGCGCGGCAGGTCCAGCCGGATGCGGGGCACGGACCGCTCCCGTTCGCGCTCCCGGTCACGCTCAGCCGCCATGCCCGGCCCCCTCCTCGTGGAACTCGGTCTCCCGCCAGTCGTCCGGCAGCAGGTGGTCGAGGACGTCGTCGACGGTGACCGCACCGAGCAGCGAACCGCTCTCGTCGACCACGGGCGCGGCGACCATGTTGTACGCGGCGAGGTAGCTGGTGACGGCGGGCAGCGGGGTGTCCGGGCCGAGGGGCGACAGATCGCTGTCCACCAGCGAGCTGACCAGGGTGAACGGGGGGTCGCGCAGCAGCCGCTGGAAGTGCACCGTGCCCAGGTACTTGCCGGTCGGCGTCTCGTCAGGGGGCCGGCACACGTACACCTGCGCCGCCAGCGCCGGCGACAGGTCCTGCTGCCGGACCCGGGCGAGCGCATCGGCGACGGTGGCGTCGGGCCGCAGCACGATCGGCTCGGTCGTCATCAGGCCGCCCGCCGTGCGCTCCTCGTAGGCCATGAGCCGACGGACGTCGGCGGCCTCGTCCGGTTGCATCAGGGTGAGCAGCCGCTCCTTGTCCTCCTCGGGCAGTTCGGACAGCAGGTCGGCCGCGTCGTCCGGGTCCATCGCCTCCAGGACGTCGGCGGCACGTTCTTCCTTCAGCTTGCCGAGGATCTCGATCTGGTCGTCCTCCGGCAGCTCTTCCAGGACGTCGGCGAGCCGGTCGTCGTCCAGGGCGGCGGCGACTTCGACGCGCCGCTTGGGCGACAGGTGGTGCAGGGCATTGGCGAGGTCGGCGGGGCGCAGCTTCTCGAAGGTGGCCAGCAGGTTCTCGGCGCCCTGCCCGTGCTCCTCCAGGGAGAAGCCCGTGACCGCCGACCACTCGACCGTCAGGGTCTCGCCCTTGCGGCGCAGGGCCCCGCCCTTGCCCCGGCGGACGAAGACCTTGTCGATCTCCCAGTCGCGTCGGGCGGGCAGCTGCTGGATGGCCACGTCGAGGACCGTGACCTCCTCGCCCGTCTCGACCAGCGTCACCCGCCGGTCAAGGAGCTCGCCGAGGACGAGCCGCTCGGTGGGGCGACGCTCGAAGCGCCGCATGTTGACGACGCCCGTGGTGATGACCTGACCGGAGGCGACCCCGGTGATGCGGGTCATGGGGACGAAGACCCGGCGCCGGCTCAGCACCTCCACGACCATGCCGAGCAGGCGCGGGGGCCGGCGGCCGACGCGGAGCATGGCCACGAGGTCGCTGACGCGGCCGACCTGGTCGCCGACGGGGTCGAAGACGGGCACGCCGGCGAGGTGGGAGACGAAGATCCGGGGGGCGCCTGCCGCCATGCCACGCGCCTCCTCGGTGCCCGCGGTGCGGGCCGTCATAGAGCTTTACCGCCGATTGCAGGACTTTGCCCGCTTCAGGCTAGCCCGTGACGTTCCACCCCGCTCTGGTAGTGACTCCGTACGGCTGCCTGCAGGGCCCCGGTCCCGCCCGGGTACGCTGCGGTCTGCCGCCCCACCGGGTCCGGACCCGGCCCTTCCGCCCGTGGTCCGCCTCCTCCGGCATCCGTACGGGCCGTGCCCCCCGTACCTCCCCCCCCCACGACACGAGAGGCAGCGCATATGACCGTTCGTACCCCGTCATCGCGTATCCGCAGGGCCCTCATGCCCCTGGTGCTCAGCGCCGGACTGACGGTGGGACTCACGGCCTGCGCCGCCGACCCGGACGAGGGGACGAACGGAGTGGGGCGGCTCTCCGCGCCCGAGATCGAGCAGAAGGCGCAGACCGCGGCGGACGGCGCCAAGGCGGTGCGACTGTCCGGCACCCTCGTCAGCAAGGGCGGCACCTTCAAGCTGAACATGCGCCTCAACCAGGAAGGCGCCACCGGCTCGGTGACGACCAAGAACGGCACCTTCGAGCTGCTGCGGGTCGGTGACGCGCTCTACCTGAAGGCCGACGCGGGGTTCTGGGCCCATGAGGAGGAGGACGGCGAGGGGCCGTCGGAGGCGGGTTCCGAGGCGGCCGACACCCTCGACGACAAGTACGTGAAGGTGCCCCAGGGCGACCCCTCGTACAAGCAGCTGCGCGGTTTCACCGAGATGGGGCCGCTCCTCGACGGGCTGATCGGCCTGCACGGGGAGAAGAGCAAGGGCGATCGCACCCAGATCGGCGGGGTGCGCACCATCCGGGTCAGCGGCGGGGCCGACGGCGAGGGCGGTGCGCTCGACGTCGCACTGGAAGGAGAACCGTATCCGCTGAGGTTCGCGCGGGGCGGGGGAGCGGGCGTCGTGGTCCTCTCCGAGTGGAACAAGGACTTCCCGCTCTCCGCCCCGCCGAAGGAAGAGACCCTGGACTACGGCAAGCAGTTGCCCAAGACCTGATGTGCGGCGCGCGCCGCGGCCGATCGCCGCTCCCCCGCGAAGGGGCGGGCGCGGACCCCGCCCGGTGCGGAGCTAGTTCCCGCGCCGCCGCTTGAACAGCAGCCGGGGCAGCGCGGCCGGTACCGGGCGGCGGGTGTTCGCGCCGGTCGGCAGCGGCACCGCGGCCAGCGAACCGTCGGGGAAGTCCGTACGGGAGGACCGGGGGTCGAGCCGCACCACCCGGCATTCGCGCGCCCAGCGCTCCGGCACGGCCTCGCCGTCGGGTGCGTTGAGCCGCTTGCCCTTCAACTCGGCGACGGCCGCGTCCCATTCCTCCGTGCCCGGGGCGAGTTCGCGCACGGTCGCCGTCCAGGCGACGATCCGGCCGCCCTTGTCCTTGCTGCGGACGGTCACCTCGGCCGTGCCCCCGTCGACCAGCCCCGGCAGCGGCTGCTCCCCGGGGCCGTCACCGACGAGGTGCGCGGCCCCGTCGTGCCAGACGTGCCAGAGCGCACGGGCCGGGCCGGTGCCGCGCACCCACACGAGGCCGGACTTCTTGGTGGCCTCCTCGACGAGGGCGGACCCGAGCAGCTCTTCTGTCATGCCGCGCAGCTTATCGGGAGGGTTTCCTACAGCCAGCCGTTGCGCTTGAGGGTGCGGTGGATGGTGAAGCAGACGGCGATGATGCCGGTGAGCACCATCGGGTAGCCGTACCTCCAGTGCAGCTCGGGCATGTGGTCGAAGTTCATGCCGTAGACGCCGCAGACCGCCGTGGGCACGGCGACGATCGCCGCCCAGGAAGTGATCTTGCGCATGTCCTCGTTCTGCGCGACGGTCGCCTGGGCCAGATTGGCCTGGAGGATCGAGTTGAGCAGCTCGTCGAAGGCGACGACCTGCTCCTGGACGCGGGCGAGGTGGTCGGCGACGTCCCGGAAGTACTTCTGGATGTCGGGGTCGACGAGCCGCATCGGCCGCTCGCTGAGCAGCTGCATCGGCCGGAGCAGCGGGGTGACCGCCCGCTTGAACTCCAGGACTTCGCGCTTGAGCTGGTAGATCCGGCCGGTTTCCGTGCCGCGGGTGGAGCCCTTCGTGGCCGGCGAGAAGACGTCGATCTCCAGTTGGTCGATGTCGAGCTCGACGGCGTCGGCGACCGCGATGTATCCGTCGACGACGTGGTCGGCGATGGAGTGCAGCACGGCCGAGGGGCCCTTGGCGAGGAGCTCCGGCTCGCCCTGGAGGCGGTGGCGGAGGTTGCGGAGGGAGCCCTGGCCGCCGTGCCGGACGGTGATGACGAAGTCGGGACCGGTGAAGACCATCACCTCGCCGCTCTCGACCACCTCGCTGGTCGCGGTGAGTGCGGCGTGCTCGACGTAGTGGATGGTCTTGAAGACGGTGAAGAGGGTGTCGTCGTACCGCTCCAGCTTGGGCCGCTGGTGGGCGTGGACGGCGTCCTCCACGGCGAGCGGGTGCAGCCCGAACTCGGCTGCGATGCCGGCGAATTCGGCTTCGGTCGGCTCGTGCAGGCCGATCCAGGCGAACCCTCCGCCCTCCCGCACCTGCTCCATCGCGCCGCGCGGCGTCAGGCAGGCCCGGTCGTCGATCCGGCGCCCGTCGCGGTAGACGGCGCAGTCGACCACGGCGCTGGACGCCGAGTGGTCACGGGTGGGGTCGTACGCGGTGTACGTGGTCGGGGTCTTGCGCAGGGTGTGCCGCAGGCTCGGGCGGACGGCAGCGGTCAGGTCGCGGATCATCGACATGGGCGTGCTCCTCACGGATCGGCCGTCGGCGCGGAGCGTGGCGCAGCCCGGAATGGGGACGGGGAAGCATCTCGTCCACAAAGCGGGCGGCACCGGAAGAGGGGCGCGGTGACGGCGGCGCTACAAACAGGGGAAGGCGAGGTGCTCTTCCGTCGTGCGAGCTGCCGGAGATGCGGGTCCGTGCCGGACCCGGACGTCACCGGGGGGAGCGCACCGAGTGGGAGCGCGGAGCGGCGGAAGAGCGGCTGGTACTGCCCGATCGACTTCGGTCCATCGCAGTCCCACCTCCTCCGGCCGGTCCCCTGTCGGGGATGACGTGTGACGAGCAGTCGGGTATCCCGACCAGTCTCCAACACTATCAGCCGACAGAGGGTCAATCCCTTACTTTGCCCGTTCCATACGCGATCTATGCTCCCCGCATGGGAGAAGTTCTTGCACTGGTTGAAGCCCGGCTCCGTACGGCCCTCGGCGAACCGGACGCGCGCGCCGCCGTGACGTTCCTCGGTACGGAGCGCATCGAGGTGCTCCGCTTCGTCGACGGCGACCTCGTGCGGTACGCGACCCTCGGGATGTCGGCACAGCCGATGGCCGATCCGACCTCCGCGCTCGCCGACCCGGTGAAGGGGCCGCGCGCCGAACTCGTCCTCACCGTTCGGCGCGGGCTCGCCGACACCGACAAGGTGCTGCGCCCGCTCGCGGTCCTGGCCGCCACCCCGCAGGTCGAGGGCGTGGTCGTGGCCCCGGGGGCCTCGCTCGACGTCGGAGACCCGCTCTGGCCCGGCGCCCCCTTCCGCTCGGTGCTCGTCGCCGAGTCGGGCGGTCTGGTGGAGGACCTGGACCTGAACGAGGGGCCGGCCCGGGACGGTTCCGCGGCGCACGGGAGTGGAGGGATGGACCCCGTCCGCTTCCTGCCGCTGCTTCCGATGACCCCGAACGAGGCCGCCTGGAAGCGGGTCCACGGGGCGCAGGCCCTGGAGGAGCGCTGGCTGGCCCGGGGAACGGACCTGCGCGATCCGCTCCGCCGGTCCGTGGAGCTGGACTGAGGGCCACCGGGACCGGGCGGGCCCCGGCCGGCCGCTCCCGCGGCCCGTTCCTCCGCCCGGTGCCCGGCCCTGCGCCTCGACGGGTCGGCGCCCCGCCGAGGCGTGCGCAACCGCCCGTGGGAGCACATGCGTCTACGGGGGGTGAACGACTCCCGCCGGACGGGTGATCGTCTGTGGTCGTCCTTGACGCGGGGCGGAAGAGCTAGGACCGTTGAGCCCTATGAGGGGCGAACCCAGTTGTCCGAAGTGCGGTGGCCGGGTCAGGGCGCCCGGTCTCTTCGCCGACTCCTGGCAGTGTGACGTGCACGGCTCGGTGCACCCGCTCCAGCCCGTGATCCCGCCCAGCGTCGAGGGCCTCGGGGTCGTGGTGCACAGGTCCCACGTCCCGGTCTGGATGCCGTGGCCCCTGCCCGTCGGTTGGCTCTTCACGGGCGTCGCGTACGCCGGTGACGACCGCAGCGGCGGGCGCGCGACTGCCGTCGCCTGCTCCGGGCCCGGGCCGCTCGGCGGGATCGGCGAGCTGCTCCTGGTCGCCGAGGAGCTCGGCGTGGGGCTCGGCGCCCGGTACGCCGGCATCGACGGCCTGGATCCCGGTTCCTGCATGGCCATCGACAAGCCGCCGCAGGCCAAGGTGCTCGCCGCCGGGCGGCCCACCCCGCTCTGGCACGTGACCGGTGCCCCGCAGGACCGAGCGGTCTTCGCGGGCGAGGCGCGCGGCCTGTGGCTGTGGGCGATCGTCTGGCCCGAGCAGTCCGGCCTCCTGATGTACGACGAGTTGGTCCTGACGGACCTCCGGGACGCCGGCGCAGAGGTCGAGCTGCTGCCCTACGGCGCGCTCACCCCGAGGCTGTTGCACTAGTCCGTGGCGCGGAGCCCCTCCCGGTTCGCCCCGTCCCCCGGACGGACGGGGGCCTTCGCCGCCCGCCCCGGCCCGCACCGTCGCCGACCGGTCCCGGGGGCGTCCTGCCGGTGGCGATCCGTACGGGAGCGTTCGATTCGCCCGTTATGCTGGAGCGTCCCTCGTCCGTGCCGAGTCCCTGGAGTACCGCGTCGTGCGCATCGACCTGCACACCCACTCCACGGCCTCCGACGGCACCGATTCCCCGGCCGAGCTGGTCAGGAACGCCGCTGCGGCCGGACTCGACGTCGTCGCGCTCACCGACCACGACACCACGCGCGGCCACGCCGAGGCGATCGCCGCACTGCCCGAGGGACTGACCCTCGTCACCGGCGCCGAGCTGTCGTGTCGGATGGACGGCATCGGGCTGCACATGCTCGCGTACCTCTTCGACCCGGAGGAGCCCGCGCTCCTCGCCGAGCGCGAGCTGGTGCGCGACGACCGGGTGCCGCGCGCCCGGGGGATGGTCGACAAGCTCCGGGAGCTGGGTGTCCCCGTCACCTGGGAGCAGGTCGCCCGGATCGCCGGCGACGGTTCCGTGGGGCGCCCGCACGTCGCCGAAGCGCTCGTCGAGCTCGGTGTGGTCCCGGACGTGTCCGCGGCCTTCACACCCGACTGGCTCGCCGACGGCGGTCGCGCCTACGTCGAGAAGCACGAGTGGGACCCGGTCGACGCGATCCGCCTCGTCAAGGCCGCCGGCGGGGTCACCGTCTTCGCCCACCCGCTCGCGGTGAAGCGCGGCCAGGTGCTGCCGGAGGCGTCGATAGCCAGGCTCGCCGAGGCCGGACTCGACGGCATCGAGGTCGACCACATGGACCACGACGAGCCGACCCGGGCCAGGCTGCGCGGGCTGGCGAAGGAGCTCGGCCTGCTGGGCACGGGCTCCAGCGACTACCACGGCAGCCGCAAGACCTGCCGCCTCGGTGAGTACACCACCGACCCCGAGATCTACGGCGAGATCACCCGTCGCGCGGCAGGGGCCTTTCCCGTGCCGGGTGCCGGGGGAGTCCGCTGACCCCTTCGGGGCTCTTCTCCGCCGCCTCCTCCCCGTGACGGCGGCCGGCAGCCGCTGCCCGGCCGTCGCCCCTTGAGGGGCGCGCTCGCCCCGCCCCACCCCGCCCGCACGGCCCGCTGTCGTGCCCCGGCGTCCCCTTCCCTGCCCTGGTTCCGGAATCTCTCATTCCGGCCTGCGGGGACACACCCCACCGTTCCACCTCTCGCGCAAGGCAACCCCACCGTGTTCGACGTCGCCGTCTTCGGCTCGCTGTTTCTGACCCTCTTCGTGATCATGGATCCGCCCGGGATCACCCCGATCTTCCTCGCCCTCACCTCCGGCCGCCCGGTCAAGGTCCAGCGCCGGATGGCCTGGCAGGCCGTCACCGTCGCCTTCGGGGTCATCACCGTCTTCGGTCTCCTGGGGCAGCAGATCCTCGACTACCTGCACGTCTCCGTCCCCGCGCTGATGATCGCCGGCGGTCTGCTGCTGCTGCTCATCGCGCTGGACCTGCTCACCGGGAAGACCGACGAGCCCAAGCAGACCAAGGACGTCAACGTCGCGCTGGTGCCGCTCGGCATGCCCCTGCTCGCCGGGCCCGGCGCCATCGTCTCCGTCATCCTCGCCGTGCAGAACGCCGACGGCGTGGCCTCGCAGGTCTCCGTCTGGACCGCCATCGCCGCCATGCACGTCGTGCTCTGGCTGACCATGCGGTACTCGCTCGTGATCATCCGCGTCATCAAGGACGGCGGTGTCGTCCTGGTGACCCGGCTCGCCGGCATGATGCTCTCCGCCATTGCCGTGCAGCAGATCATCAACGGCATCACCCAGGTGATCCAGGGTTCCTGAGGGGCCGCGTACCCCGGACGCCACTGCGCCCCCGTACGGATTCCGCTTCTGCGAAGTCCGTGCGGGGGCGCGGTGCGTGGTGTGGAACCGGCGCGTTACGAGGCCGAGGTCTCGGCGGGGCGGATCCAGATGCGCTGGCCGATCGCGGCGGCCTGCTGCACGATCCGGTTGACGGAGGAGGCGTCCACGACGGTCCGGTCGACGGGCGTGCCGTCGATGTCGTCGAGTCGCAGGATTTCGAAGCGCACGGGCTTCTCCCTTCGTCTGAGTTGATCCTCCAGATGGAGAACTGCGTTACGTACGGGTTCAACGAGATGCACCCTGCAAACATTCCTTACGCTAAGGAAATTTTTTGGATGCCTAACTACTGACTGGTAGGTGGGTGTGGCGGCCGACCCCGTCGCAGCGGACAATGAGCCGCGTATGAACGACGCAGACACCACTCAGGTGAACGACACCAACGGCGCCCGGACGAACGGCGACGGCACCGGGGGCACTCGGACCGACGACGTCGATGCACGGCTCCACGCGCTCGACGCCCGCCTGGAGCGCACCAATGAGCTCCTCCAGCGGATGCTGGCCGAGGTGGCCAAGACCCCCTCCACCCACGCCATCTTCGTCGACGCAGGTTACGTCCATGCTGCGGCCGGGTTGCTGGTGGCGGGCACCGAGGACCGTCGCTCCTTCGACCTCGACGCCGAGGGCCTGATCGAAGCCTTCATCGACAAGGCCCGCACGATCTTCGCGGACAGCAGACTGCTCCGCGTCTACTGGTACGACGGGGCCCGGCGCCGGATCCACACCCCCGAACAGCAGGCCATCGCCGAACTGCCCGACGTCAAGGTCCGCCTCGGCAACCTCAACGCCAACAACCAGCAGAAGGGCGTCGACTCCCTCATCCGCAGCGACCTGGAGTCCCTCGCCCGCCACCGGGCCATCAGCGATGCGGCCCTCGTCGGCGGCGACGAGGACCTGGTCTCGGCCGTCGAAGCGGCCCAGGGCTACGGGGCGCGCGTGCACCTCTGGGGCATCGAGGCCGCCGAGGGACGCAACCAGGCCGAAGCGCTCCTCTGGGAGGTCGACAGCCAGCGCACCTTCGAGCTGGACTTCTGTCGTCCCTACGTCACGCGCCGCCCCGTCACCACGTACGAGAACGAGGGGGAACCGCCGCCCTCCCGCGAGGAAGTGCGCTTCGTCGGCGCCCAGATCGCGGCCACCTGGCTCGCCGAACGCGGCCGGGACCGGCTCGCCGAACTGCTACCGGGCGCGCCCTACCTCCCCGGACCGGTCGACCAGGACCTCCTCGTCGAGGCCGAACGCCTGCTCAGCCGTTCCCTGCGCGGCCACGCCTCGCTCCGGCGCGCGCTGCGCGACGGCTTCTGGCAGCACCTCAAGGCGCAGTACTGACCCGGGCCGGAGCGGTCGCCCGCTCCCAGAAGCCGGTGAGGCGCACCGTCAGTTCCTCGGGATGCGACACGTTCGGCGAGTGACCGGCACCCGCCACGACCGTGTGGTGGGCGCCGGTGCGCGCCGCGGCCACGGAGAGCTCCGCCGGCGCCCAGACCATCTCGTCCGAGCCGTAGGCGAAGTGCAGCGGCATCGGCAGCGCGGCCAACTGCTCCGTACCGTCCTCGCGGCTCAACAAGAGCCTTCCCGTGCCTGAGAGTTGGGCGATCCGGGTCAGCATCCAGCGCCGCCGCAGGAAATCGGTGAGCTCGGGGGCGTCATGCGCGTCCGGCTCCTCGCCCCGATCGTCCAGCCAGCACATTGCCTGCCAGACCTGTTCCTTCGACAGCAACGCCAGCGATGCGCGCAGGACCCGCAGGCGGATCCGTTGCGGCCGGGCGACCCGACCGGGTCCCGAGGAGAGCAGGGTGAGCGAGCGGAAGGCGCCCGGTGCGATCCCGACCGCCGCACGTGCCACCAGACCGCCGAACGAGTGGCCCACCAGATGGACGGGCCCGTCCCCGAGGGCCGCCGCCTGTGCCACCGCGTCGAGGGCGAGCGCCTTGCGGCGGTACGCGGCCCGGCCCCGCGGCCCGTACGTCTCGTTCTGACCGCGTCCGTCCACGGCCACCACCCGGTACCCGGCCTCGCTCAGCGGACCGAGCAGGGCGAGGAAGTCCTCCTTGCTGCCGGTGTACCCGGGCAGCAGCAGGACGGTGCCCCGTCGCTCGCCCGAGGGCTCCGCGTCGAGCACGGCGAAGAGGCCACGCGCGGTCTCCAGCCGGCAGGCGCGGGTGCGGGGCGGCAGGACGAGAGAACGGGGCTTGCTCATACCTGGACTGTAACGGCGTGCCCGGAGGACGGCCGCCCGGGCCCGGAGCGAGAGACGTGCGGCCCGGGGGAGGGCCGGACCGTCACGGTTTCCGTCGGGACGCGTCCTGGGGCGCGCGGCACGCGGACGGGGCCCGATGCGCCCGAGCGGCCCGGTCCCGTGTGACGGGGACCGGGCCGCTCGGGCGGCGCGGACGCGGATCAGCCCTCCGGCTCGGCCACGGCCTTCTTGGTGGTGCGGCGGCGCGGCGCGGCCTTCTTCGGGGCCTCCTCCGTCGCCGGCGCCTCGACCACGGTGTCCGCCGCCTTCGCCGTCGTACGACGACGGGCCGGCGCCTTCGGCGCGGTCTTCGGGGCAGAAGCGTCCGGAGACTCGGCGGCGACGGCCTTCTTGGTGGTGCGGCGGCGGGGTGCGGCCTTCTTGGGGGCTTCGTCGGTCGCCGGTGCCTCGGTGGTGTCGAGGACCGGTTCGGCGACGGCCTTCTTGGTGGTGCGGCGGCGCGGAGCGGCCTCCTTTGGCGCCTCCTCCACCACGGGTTCGGCGACGGGGGCGGCCACGATGATGACCTCGCCGGTCGATCCTGCGGTCGTCGGAGAACCCGCGGGCCGGCGGGCCGCACGACGACGGCGGGGCGCGACCTCCTCGGTGACCGGTGCGGCCACCGGCTCGGTGACCGGCGCTTCGACGACCGGGGCCTCGGCGGTCACCGGAGGGCCGGCGGGACGGCGGGCCGCACGGCGGCGGCGCGGCGCCGGAACCTCGACGGCCGGGGCTGCTGCGGCCTCCACCACCGGCGCGGGGGCGACCTCCGCGGCCGGCTCGGCCACCGGTTCCACGACGGCCACCGGCTCCACGACGGCGGCCGGCTCGGCCACGGCCTTCTTGGTGGTGCGGCGGCGCGGGGCCTTCTTCGGCTCCTCGACCGGCCGCTCCTCGGCGACGACCGGAGTGGCCTCGACGATCGGCCTGGCCATCAGGGCGATGGCGGCCGATTCGGGCGTCTGGAAGGTCACGCTCTCCTCGACCGGACGCACTACCCGGGCGCGGCGCCGGCGCGGAGCCGGAGCCGGCTGGGAGGCTGCGGGGGCCCGGTCGACCGGGGCCGCGGCCACGGCCTCCGGGCGGGCGGCGGTCCGCGCCCGGCGGCGGGGGGCCTTCGGCTCTTCGACCGCAGGTGCCTGGACCGACGGAGCCGCGGCAGGGGCCTCGACGACCGGGGTCTCGACGGCGGCAGCGGCCTCGACCACCGGGGCGGCGGTGGCGACCGGCGCCGGCGCCGGGATCGTGGCCGGGGCCGGGGCCGAAGCACCCGTGCGGGTGCGGCGGCGGCGGCGCGGGGTGCGCGGTGCGGACTCGGTGCGGACCTCGTCCGTCACCGTCTCCGCGGCCGGGGTCTCGACGGCCGGGGTCTCGACGGCCGGGGTCTCCACGGTCGCTTCGCCGCCGAGCTCGCTGCCGCCACGGGTGCGGCGACGCTGGCGCGGGGTCCGCGTGCGGGCCGGGCGCTCCTCGGTCCGCGCGGGGGCCTTCGGCGCACGGCCACGGCGACCACCGGGCTCGCCCAGGTCCTCCAGTTCCTCCGCGGCCAGACCGGCACGGGTCCGCTCGGTGCGGGGCAGGACGCCCTTGATGCCCTCGGGGATGTCCAGGTCGGCGTAGAGGTGCGGGGAGCTCGAATAGGTCTCGACCGGATCGTTGAAGTCGAGTTCGAGTGCCTTGTTGATGAGCTGCCAGCGCGGGATGTCGTCCCAGTCGACCAGGGTGACCGCCGTACCCTTGGCGCCCGCACGGCCGGTCCGGCCCACGCGGTGGAGGAAGGTCTTCTCGTCCTCCGGCGACTGGTAGTTGATGACGTGGGTGACGCCTTCGACGTCGATGCCGCGTGCGGCGACGTCGGTGCAGACGAGCACGTCGACCTTGCCGTTGCGGAAGGCGCGCAGCGCCTGTTCACGGGCGCCCTGACCGAGGTCGCCGTGGACCGCGCCGGACGCGAAGCCGCGGCGCTCCAGCTGCTCGGCGATGTCGGCGGCGGTGCGCTTCGTGCGGCAGAAGATCATCGCCAGTCCCCGGCCCCTGGCCTGCAGGATGCGGGAGACCATCTCCGGCTTGTCCATCGAGTGCGCACGGTAGACGCGCTGGGTGATGTTGGCGACGGTCGCGCCCTCGCCGTCGGACGAAGTGGCCCGGATGTGGGTGGGCCGCGACATGTAGCGGCGGGCGAGGCCGATGACCGCACCCGGCATGGTGGCCGAGAAGAGCATGGTCTGGCGCTTGGCCGGGAGCATGTTGATGATCTTCTCGACGTCGGGCAGGAAGCCCAGGTCGAGCATCTCGTCGGCCTCGTCGAGGACGAGGACCTTCACGCGGGAGAGGTCCAGCTTGCGCTGGCCGGCCAGGTCCAGGAGGCGGCCGGGGGTGCCGACGACCACGTCGACGCCCTTCTGGAGCGCCTCGACCTGCGGCTCGTACGCACGGCCGCCGTAGATGGCGAGCACGCGGACGTTGCGCACCTTGCCGGCGGTCAGCAGGTCGTTGGTGACCTGCTGGCACAGCTCGCGGGTGGGAACGACGACGAGCGCCTGCGGGGCGTCGGTCAGCTGCTCGGGCTCGACCCGACCGGCCTCGACGTCCAGGGGGACGACCACGCGCTCCAGGATGGGGAGGCCGAAACCGAGGGTCTTGCCCGTGCCGGTCTTGGCCTGGCCGATGACGTCGGTGCCGGTGAGGGCCACCGGAAGGGTCATCTCCTGGATGGGAAAGGGATTCACGATGCCGACGGCCTCAAGGGCCTCGGCCGTTTCAGGAAGGATTCCGAGCTCTCGGAAAGTCGTAGTCAGGGTGCTGCCTCTTCTGTGAGACGCGGCGCGAGGCGAACGATGGGGGTCGTACCGTGCCGGGATCTTCCGGGGGGATCGGGGAGATCACCGCCGGGTGGCACGGGACCACTGCCGTCGCTCGAGCGTCGTACCGCTGAGGGTGACCCTTCCGCGGGTCCGCCGGAAGGGCTGTCGGGCCGGAGCCGATCGGGCCACCGACCGGGCATCCTCATTCATGAGTCGGCCCACCGAATACGTCTGAACGTGCGAATGCATGTCCGCATACTCAGCAGGCGCTTTACCACTGTACCCCGGAATCGCGCATGTGTGTTGGGCGAATTGGTGATGAGGGCACGGTCACACTGATTGACCAGGGCCTTCCCGGGCCGCGCGGGCGGGCTATTGTGCGCTTCATGGAGACGCCTGACAACGCCACACCCACCGGGATCGCCGCCAAGGACTGGGCGGAGGCTTCCGCGGAGCCGCAGTACCGCGCCGCCGTGATCGACCTCCTCGGCGCCCTCGCCTACGGAGAACTGGCGGCTTTCGAACGGCTCGCCGAGGACGCCAAGCTGGCGCCGACCCTCGCGGACAAGGCGGAACTGGCGAAGATGGCCTCGGCCGAGTTCCACCACTTCGAGCGGCTGCGGGACCGTCTGGCGGCCGTCGACGTCGAGCCGACCGCGGCCATGGAGCCCTTCGCCAAGGCGCTCGACGACTTCCACCGCCAGACCGCCCCGTCGGACTGGCTGGAGGGCCTGGTCAAGGCGTACGTGGGCGACTCGATCGCCAGTGACTTCTACCGGGAGGTCGCGACCCGGCTCGACTCCGACACGCGCGGACTCGTCCTCGGGGTGCTCGACGACACCGGCCACGGCAACTTCGCGGTCGAGAAGGTCCGTGCGGCGATCGATGCCGATCCGCGCGTCGGCGGCCGGCTCGCGCTCTGGGCGCGTCGCCTCATGGGCGAGGCGCTCTCCCAGGCCCAGCGGGTGGTCGCCGAGCGCGACGCCCTCTCGACGATGCTGGTGGGCGGGGTGGCGGACGGCTTCGACCTGGCGGAGGTGGGGCGGATGTTCTCCCGGATCACCGAGGCGCACACCAAGCGCATGGCCGCGCTGGGCCTGGCCGCGTAGCGCGACGTACCGGGGGTGCGGGGCGGGCGCTGTTCACGCCGCTGCTGATCGGCGCAGCCGCGAGGCCGGGCGGATCAGCAGGGAGAGCAGCACCGCCGCCACCACCACCGCTCCGACGAGGGTGGCGAAGAAGTGACCGGGGCCGAGCGCACCATGTGTGACGAGGGCGCCGAACACCCCGCCGAGGGCACCGGTGACCAAGACTCTCGCCCGGTCGGGGAGGCGGTCGGCCAACCACTGGACGGCGGCCCAGGCCAGGGCGAAACCGAGCAGGGCGGAGCCGAGGGCTTCCAGGAACACGGCGGATCACCTCGCGAGGGGTGCGGGGCGGGTGGGGCGGTCACAGCCCTCCTACCCCCAGCGCCCTCGGTGCAATCCTCCCGTACGCCCTGACGTGGACGTACGCGCCGTCGAGGGGTCCCGAAGCACCACCGGGGGCGTGGTGGACCTCACCGCGCCGACCCCGCGCGAAGGGCCCGGTGGACCGGAACGGTCCACCGGGCCCTTCGCGTCAGAATCCGGGTTCGGGACTCAGAGCGCGCCGAAACCCACCCGACGCACGCTGGGCTCGCCGAGCTCCACGTACGCGATCTTCTCGGCCGGGACGAGGACCTTGCGGCCCTTCTCGTCCGAGAGGCTGAGCAGCGGCGCCTTGCCGCTCAGCGCGTCGGCCACCGCGCGCTCGATGTCCTCGGCGGACTGCCCGCTCTCCAGAACGATCTCCCGGGGTGCGTGCTGCACGCCGATCTTGACCTCCACGGCTATGTCCCTCCGAACGGTCAGCATTGCGCGGACGACCCGCGCCGTACGCTGCACACATTAGCCCGGAGAGGGGACCCGCAAGGGTCAGCCGCCGCACGCCAGGAGCGAACAGCATCGGGGAACGATCAGTGGCCCTCGGCGCTCAGCTGGCCGTCCACCGGGTGCAGCGGGAAGCCCGCGATGCCGCGCCAGGCGAGCGAGGTGAGCAGTTCGACCGCCTTGTCGCGGGCGATGCCGGAGTCGCTCGACAGCCAGTAGCGGGCGACCACCTGGGAGACGCCGCCGAGGCCGACGGCGAGCAGCATCGACTCGTCCTTGGACAGGCCGGTGTCCTCGGCGATCACGTCGGAGATGGCCTCGGCGCACTGCAGGCTGACCCGTTCCACGCGCTCGCGCACGGCGGGCTCGTTGGTCAGGTCGGACTCGAAGACCAGACGGAACGCGCCGCCCTCGTCCTCCACGTAGGCGAAGTACGCGTCCATGGTCGCCGCGACCCGGAGCTTGTTGTCCGTGGTGGAGGCCAGGGCCGTGCGCACGGCGAGCAGGAGGGACTCGCAGTGCTGGTCGAGCAGCGCCAGGTACAGCTCCAGCTTGCCGGGGAAGTGCTGGTACAGCACCGGCTTGCTGACGCCGGCCCGCTCGGCGATGTCGTCCATCGCGGCGGAGTGGTACCCCTGGGCGACGAAGACCTCCTGGGCCGCGCCAAGCAGCTGGTTCCGTCGGGCACGTCGCGGCAGGCGCGTGCCCCGTGGGCGTGCTGCCTCTGTCTGCTCGATGGCGCTCACCGCGGCCTCCTACATATCGATCCATGTGCGCTGTCGCGCCGCGCCGCCATCGTACTTTTGGGTAACCCGGCTGTGCTCGGTGCGAACGCAGAATTTCACGGACCGGACGCCCGGGTCGACAGTCGATTCAAGATTAAACCGAACAAAACGGCAGCAGTCCGGCGATCAGCGGTAGTCGTCCTCGTCCAGGGCGACGACCCGGCTCTGCTCCGAGGCGTCCGCCTCGTTCGCCGAGTCGCGTTCCAGATGGGTGGGCCGTTCGTCCTCGCGCTGCTGAAGTTCGGTGTGCTGCTCGGCGGCGTCCGCCTCCGGGATCTCCTGGTCCAGCACGGTGCCCTCTTCCTCGGTGAACGTTTCCGGCTCGCTCGGATCGACAGTCATGCGGTTCCTTCCGGGGTGCGGGTCGCGGTGCTCCCGATGGCCCTCCCTCTGAGCGTAGGAGCGAACGCGCCGTGCCGCACACGCACCTGTGACCGCACCCACACGCGCTCACTGCGTGATCGTCTCGTAATATTGCGGCCATGTCCTCGACCGAGCTGCCGGAAACCCGTACCGCTGCCGCACCCTCCGCGTCGCGGACCCGTGCCGTACGGGTGGCCGACGGCGAGGAACTCCGCTCCGTCGCACTGCCCGGACTCACCCTCACCGTGCGCGCCCGATCGGGCGCCCGGTCCGGTCTGCCGCCCGCGCTGTACGTCCACGGCCTCGGCGGTTCCTCGCAGAACTGGTCCGCCCTGATGCCGCTGCTCGCCGACCTCGTCGACGGGGAGGCGGTCGACCTGCCCGGCTTCGGCGACTCCCCGCCGCCGGACGACGGCAACTACTCGGTCACCGGACACGCCCGCGCCGTCATCCGGTTCCTGGACGCCGCGGGGCGCGGGCCGGTGCACCTCTTCGGCAACTCGATGGGGGGCGCCGTCGCCACCCGGGTCGCCGCGGTCCGACCGGACCTCGTCCGCACCCTCACCCTCGTCTCCCCGGCCCTGCCCGAGCTCCGTGCCCAGCGCACCGCCTGGCCCACCGCCCTGCTCGCGGTCCCCGGCGCCGCACCGTTCTTCGCGAAGCTCACCAGGGAGTGGACGGCCGAGCAGCGGGTCAAGGGCGTCCTCTCGCTCTGCTACGGCGATCCCGGACGGGTCACGGAAGAGGGCTTCCGGCACGCCGTCGAGGAGATGGAGCGGCGGCTTGAACTCCCTTACTTCTGGGACGCCATGGCCCGCTCCTCGCGCGGCATCGTCGACGCCTACACCCTCGGCGGGCAGCACGGCCTGTGGCGACAGGCCGAACGGGTCCTCGCCCCGACCCTGTTGGTCTACGGTGGGCGCGACCGACTCGTCTCGTACCGGATGGCCCGGAAGGCGGCCGCCGCCTTCCGGGGTTCGCGCCTGCTGAGCCTTCCCGAGGCGGGGCACGTCGCGATGATGGAGTACCCGGAGACGGTCGCTCGGGCCGTCCGGGACCTGATCGCAGATGACGGCGGGAGCTGATCCGGGGCGTGGGACGACACAGTCGCAAGGGCGCCGCCCCTCCGGTGGCCGATGCCGCACGACGGACGGCAGCCGGACCAGGACCGGCTGAGACGGGGGCGGCACCGGGGACGGGCCGCCGCCGCAGGCCCGTGGACGGTCCCGACCAGGACACCGACGGCACGCCCGCGCACGGCACGCCCCAGTACGGCACGCCCCAGTACGGCACGCCCGCGCACGGCACGCCCGCGCACGGCACGCCCCAGTACGGTGCTGCCCGCCGCGTCGCTCCCGCGCACGGCGCGCCGGGGTACGGCGGGGCCTTCGACGAGCCCGCCCACGGCGCGCCCGGCACTCCGGCGCACGGGGTCCCCCTCTACGACCCGTCCGTACGGGGCGGCCATCCCCCGCACGAGGAGGCCTCCACCGCGCGGTTCGCTCCGCCCGGTCCCGGACGGGGCGCACCGCGGACCCTCGCGCCCGAGCGGGACGCCCCCCACGGGCCCGTCGTCCCCGCACCCCGTCGGGAGGGCGTCGCCGACGCCCCCGGGGCGGCGGGGGGAGCGAACGCCCAGGCCGGCCGGGGTGGTCTCGGCCGCACGGTCACCGGGGTCGCGGCGGCTGCCGTCGCCACCGTCCTGGCCGTCGTCGTCGCCGGGCAGGTCGCGAAGCGGAACGACAACACCGCTGCCGCCCCCGCCGTGGAGAAGCCGGCCGAGCGGCCCGCCGACGACAGCTCCGCCTCCCGCTCCGACGACCGGGCCCTGCCGGAGATGCCGGTCCCCACCGAAACTCCGCCGACGTACGAGCAGTTGATGACCCGCCAGTTCCCGATCGACCCGGAGCTGAAGGGCTCCGGCGAGTTCGAGGCCGTTCCGGGGCTGGACGGGGCGCCCGGCAAGGGGCGGTTGGTCCGCTACCGGGTCGACGTCGAGAAGGGGATCTCCCTCGACGCGAAGCTCTTTGCCGACGCCGTGCAGAAGACCCTCAACGACAAGCGCAGTTGGGCCGGTCAGGGCGACATGACCTTCGAGCGCATCTCCAGCGGGGACCCGGAGTTCGTCATCACCCTCGCCAGCCCGGGGACCACCGGCGTGTGGTGCGCGAAGTCCGGGCTCGACACCACCGTCGACAACGTGTCCTGCGATTCGGCCTCCACCCAGCGCGTGATGATCAACGCCTTCCGCTGGGCGAAGGGTGCGGACACCTTCGGCCCCAAGGCGATGTACGCCTACCGCCAGATGCTCATCAACCACGAGGTGGGCCACCGGCTCGGACACGGGCACCAGAACTGCCGCACGCCGGGTGCGCTGGCGCCCGTGATGCAGCAGCAGACCAAGACCCTGGAGATCGACGGGATCAAGTGCCGTCTCAATCCCTGGGTGTACCCCGGTAGCTGACGGCCCGTCCGGCCGCGCTCCGCCCCGCGCGACGCGACGGTCGCGAGGTCGGGGGTGGCCGATGCGTGACCCTCGGTGATCGTTTCCCCGCGTAGCGCGACAGAACGCGACCGCGGTGGGAAAGTTACGTGCATTCACCCCTTCCGGTGGTGCGGCGGACAACCGTCCGTCGCACCACCGGTGTCTCCGCTTACGTTCTTCCCGCTGCGAGTCATCGGGCCAACGATGACTGCCGTCAAGGGAGATCGGGGGTGTACGCGTGCGGATCGGACTGCTCACGGAAGGTGGCTACCCGTACGCCGTCGGTGAGGGCGGACGCTGGTGCGAACGGCTCGTACGCGGGCTCGGGCAGCACCAGTTCGACCTCTACGCCCTCGGTGGGACCGGTCGACCCCTCCCGCTGCCGCCGAACGCCCGGGTCGTCCGCACCGCCGACCTCGGCGGACCCGACGCCCCCGGCGTCCCCGCGGCGTCGAAGGGCCCCGCCGAGCACCGCGCCTCCCGCCGGGCCCACGGACGTCACGAGCGCCGCCGCTTCGCCGAGGCCTACCACCGGCTCGTCACCGGGATCTGTGCCGAGGACGAGGGCACCCCCTTCGCCACCGGGCTCTACGCCCTCGCCGAACTGGCCCGGGAGCACGGCGGACTGCCCGGGGCGCTCCGCTCCGACGACGCGGTCCGCGCACTGGAATCCGCCTGCCGCGCGCCCGGCGCACGCCGGGGCGCTGCCGCTGCCGGACTCTCCGACCACCTCGCCTTCGCCGAGCACCTGGAGCGCCTCCTCCGCCCGCTCTCCCTCGACTGGTACGGGGAAGGGGCGCTCGGTGCGGTCGACCTCTGCCACGCCGCGGCCGGAGGCGCCGTCGCCCTCCCCGGCCTGCTGGCCAAACGCTTCTTCGGAACCCCGCTGCTCGTCACCGAGTACGGCGTACCACTGCGCACCCACTACCTCTCTCCGGCCGGTGCCGACCTCTCCGCCCCGCTGCGCGCCCTGCTCGCCGCCTTCCACGGCCGGCTCGCCGCGGAAACCTACCGGCAGGCGGCCCTCCTCACCCCCGGCAACGCCCACGCCCGCCGCTGGCAGGAACGCTGCGGCGCCGATCGCGCCCGCATCCGCACCGTCCACCCCGGCATGGCGGCCGACCGCTTCGCCGAGGTCGGCGAAGACGAAGGGAGCGGCGACCCCGCCACCCTCGTCTGGATCGGTCGCGTCGAGCCCGCCAAGGACCTCATCGCCCTCCTGCACGCCTTCGCCGAGATCCGGTCCCGGCAGCCCGACGCCCGGCTGCGGATCGTGGCCGTGCCCGCACCGGATCCCGGGGCCGGCGCCTACCTCGCCCACTGCAAGGGCCTCGCGGCACAACTCTTCCCCGACGAGGCCACCGGGGCGCACGCCGTCGGCGACAACCCCGTCTCCTTCGAGGAGCTCGGCGACCCGGAGGCCCCCACCCTGGAGGACGCCTACGCCTCCGGCGCGATCGTCGTCCTGTCCAGCCTCGTCGAGGGCTTCCCCGCCAGCCTCGTCGAAGCGATGTTCTGCGCCCGGGCCACGGTCTCCACCGACGTCGGCGCCGTCGTCGAGATCATCGGAGGCACCGGCCTCGTCGTCCCCCCGCGCAACCCCCGCGCACTCGCCGACGCCTGTCTCGCGCTGCTCCGGGACCCCGAGCGCCGTCACCGGCTCGGTGCCGCGGCCCGCGCCCGCGCGCTGGAACTCTTCACCGTCGAACAGAACCTCGCCGCGTTCCGCGGCATCTACCTCGAACTCCTCTCCCACGCGCCGGTGCGCCACCGCCCCGGGGACGGAGTCCCCTTCGCCCACCCGGCCGAGGCACACGTGCCGGGCAGTTGGGCGCACAAGGCCGTCACCGCGGGGACAGGAACCCCCGATGCCTGAAGGAGGCACCCCCATGCGCGGCTCCGCCGCACCGACGAGCCCCGGAGCCTGGGACGCCCGCTCCGAAGCCCTCCTCGGCGCCCCCGCCCTCACCGCGACCGAACCCCTCGTCCCCGGGGGCGCCGCTCCCCGGGGGACGGCCCCGACCTCCGTACCGCCGCCGCCCCCCGGCACCGCCTGGACGCCGGCCCCCGCGGCCGGGGCCCAGACGCCCCCGGGCGCGGACCACCCCGCGCCCCGGTCGGCCCCTGCCGGGGGAACGGCCCCGGTGCACCGGACCGCTCCGCAGTCGACGACGGCCCCGGCCGCGCCGTCGGCCGCGCGGGCCCGGAGCCGTCGGGGGAACGCCGACCCCGTCAAGGCGCTCGTGCACCGGCACCGTGAACTCTGTGAGCGGGCGGTCGACCCCCTGGAGGTCGCCGCGGGCCTCGAAGCACGGGGATTCACCGACCGGACCGCCGCGCGCTTCCGGCACCGGGACGTGTTCTCGCTGGCCGAGGAGCTGTACGCGCGCGTACCGCGAAGACCGGAGAAGGCCGCGCGCCCCGCGCGGCCCGGGACGCCGACCCGCCCCTGGGCGCTCGCCGTGCTCGCCCCCGGCGCGGTCGCCGGGCTCACCGGACTCGGACTGGCCCTGGCCCAGGGGCCGGTGCGCCCCCTCCTCGGCGTCGCCGGCGCCCTCGCGCTCGGGGCCGCCCTCCTGTTCGCCGTCAGCCGCGGCCCCCTCCGCGTCCCCGACGGCAGGACCGTTCCCGCCGCCCGGCTCTGGACCCTCTGGCTCCTGGTGTACGCGGTCGGCGGCGACGGGCTCCTCGAACGGGTCCTCAACGGCGGTCCCGACGGGACCTGGCAGCTCGCTCCCGCCCCCCTCCTGGGCCTTGCCCTCGCCGTCGCCCCCGCCGCTTGGTGTGCCCACCTCTTCGCGAGCAGGGCGCGCCGCCGGATCACCGACAGCCGGGGCCTCGCCGCCTTCGCCGCCGCCGTCCGACCGCTGTTCCTCGGCACCGTGGCCCTGCAACTCCTCGCCCTGACGGCCCTGCTCGCCCTCACCCGGTTCAGCGCCGGGGCCCTGGCGCTCGGCGCGCTCCTGCTGCTCGCCCGACTGCTCGCCGTCCACGGCCGCCCCGAGACGGCCGCCGTCGCCCTCGTCGCCGCCTGTGCCGCCGAAGCCCTCGCCCTCGCGAGCGCCCTCGCCGGCGGCATCCCGCTCGCCGGCTTCGAGGTGCTCGACGCCCCGGTGCGCTCCCTCACGGGCCTCTGGGGAGCCGGCGCCGTGCCGACCCTGGCCTGTGGCGCCGCCGCGCTCTGCCTGCTGGCCCGCGCGACCGGTGCGCTCGCCCGGGCCTCCGCGCACACCGCCCCGTGAACTCCCGCACACCCGCGGAGCCGACGCCGCGGGCGTGCCCCGTCACCCTTCCCAACCACCCCGCAAGGAGATAGAAGACCATGACCCCCCAATCCCCCGCACCGGCCGGTCGGCACGTAGGGGCCGCACGATGAGGGTGCTACTGCTCGGAGCCAACGGCTTCATCGGCCGCTTCGTCGCCGACCGACTGCTCGCCGACCCGGCCGTCCACCTCACCGCGCTCGGCCGGGGCGATGACGCCGACGTGCGCTTCGACCTCGCCTCCGGCAGTCCCGGTGCGCTCACCCGCTTCCTCGACGCCGTCCACCCCGGGGTCGTCGTCAACTGCGCCGGAGCCACCCGCGGCGGCGCCCGCGAGTTGACCCGGCACAACACCGTCGCCGTCGCCACCGTCTGCGAGGCCCTGCGGCGCAGCGGTTGCGGCGCCCGGCTCGTGCAGGTCGGTTGTGCCTCGGAGTACGGGCCGAGCCAGCCCGGTTCCTCGACGGCCGAGGACGCGATCCCGCGTCCCGGCGGCCCGTACGGGGTGTCCAAGCTCGCCGCGACCGAACTCGTCCTGGGCTCCGGGCTCGACGCCGTCGTCCTGCGGGTCTTCTCCCCGGTGGGGCCGGGCACCCCCGCCGGTTCCCCGCTCGGCCGCCTCGCCGAGGCCATGCGCCGCGCGATGCAGGCCGGGGACGGTGAACTCAAGCTCAGCGGCCTGGGCGTGCAACGGGACTTCGTCGACGTGCGGGACGTGGCCCGGGCCGTCCACGCCGCCTCCCTCTCCGCCGCCCAGGGCGTGGTCAACATCGGCACCGGCCGGGCCGTGAAGCTCCGTGACGCCGCCGCGGTCCTCGCCCGGGTCGCCGGATACGCCGGCAACCTGCACGAGCTGGACGCCCCGCACGGCATTCCGCAGCGTCCGCTGATCGGAGCCCCCCGCACCGAGGGGACCATCGCCGACCAGCTGGCCGCCGCCCCGTACCCGTACCCCGACGGCTGCGGCCCCTGGCAGCAGGCCGACGTCCGCACCGCCCGCGACCGGCTCGGCTGGCGGCCCCGGATCAACCTGGAGGAGTCCCTCGCCGACATCTGGATGGAGGCGGCGTGTCGCATCTGACGGCGACCACCGCCACCGGAGCCGTCCAGGCCCTCGGCTTCGGCGTCCCGGGCTACGCCCATCCGCTGCTCGCCCCCGTCGAGTGGGCCGAACTGACCCGGCCCGGAACCCCGCTGCACTGGGTGGTGCTCAACGTGGCGGACGGCCCCGGGACCCGGCCGGACCCACACTGCCTGGAGGCGGCCGGGAAGCTGCGGAACGCCGGGGCCACGGTCCTCGGACACCTGGACCTGGCGCACGGCACCCGGCCCCTCGGGGAGCTGGTCTCGGACGCCCACCGCTTCTCCGACTGGTACAAGGTCGGCGGCTTCTACCTGGACCGGGCCCCCGCCGACCGTGCGGACCTGGCCGGGACGCGGCGGCTCGCCGCGACCCTGGAAGCCCTCCTGGACGGCGGGGCCCACCTCGTCCTCGGCCACGGGACCCATCCCCATCCGGGGTTCGCCGAGGTCGCCAACCAGTTGGTGACCTTCTCCGGCTCCTGGGCGGACTACCGCTGGTCACAGGTGGCGGAGTGGACCGCCGAATACACCGAGACGAAGTTCGTCCACCTCGTCCACGGGGTTCCGCGCACCCACCTGGAGGAGGCCCTGCGGATCGCCCGTTGGCAGGGGGCGGGGACGATCTTCTTCACGGACCGGACCGGTCGGTCGGGACAAAACGACCAATTCCACGCGCTGCCCGGCTACTGGGACGAAATCGTCTCGCAGATCGGACCGGGTGTCTCGGAATGAGAAGGGGCGTGGCAGTGTTACGGGAAGAACAACCGTACTGACATACCGACCACCGGAGTCCCCGTGTCGCTGCCACCCCTGGTCGAGCCGGCCGCCGAGCTCACCGTAGACGAGGTCCGCAGGTACTCCCGCCACCTGATCATCCCGGATGTCGGGATGGACGGGCAGAAGCGGCTGAAGAACGCCAAGGTGCTGTGCGTCGGCGCCGGCGGTCTCGGCTCCCCGGCGCTGATGTACCTGGCCGCCGCCGGCGTGGGCACGCTCGGCATCGTGGAGTTCGACGAGGTAGACGAGTCGAACCTCCAGCGTCAGATCATCCACAGCCAGTCCGACATCGGCCGCTCCAAGGCCGAGTCGGCGCGCGACAGCGTGCTCGGCATCAACCCGTACGTGAACGTGATCCTCCACGAGGAGCGGCTCGAAGCCGACAACGTGATGGAGATCTTCGGCCAGTACGACCTGATCGTCGACGGCACGGACAACTTCGCCACCCGCTACCTGGTGAACGACGCCTGCGTGCTGCTCAACAAGCCGTACGTCTGGGGCTCGATCTACCGCTTCGACGGCCAGGCCTCCGTCTTCTGGTCCGAGTACGGCCCCTGCTACCGCTGCCTCTACCCGGAGCCCCCGCCGCCGGGCATGGTCCCGTCCTGCGCCGAGGGCGGCGTCCTCGGCGTGCTCTGCGCCTCCATCGGCTCCATCCAGGTCACCGAGGCCATCAAGGTCCTGGCCGGCGTGGGCGACCCGCTGGTCGGCCGCCTGATGATCTACGACGCCCTGGAGATGCAGTACCGCCAGGTCAAGGTCCGCAAGGACCCCAACTGCGCGGTCTGCGGCGAGAACCCCACCGTCACCGAGCTCATCGACTACGAGGCCTTCTGCGGCGTCGTGTCCGAAGAGGCCCAGGAGGCGGCGCTCGGATCGACGATCACTCCCAAGCAGCTCAAGGAGTGGATCGACGAGGGCGAGAGCATCGACATCATCGACGTCCGCGAGCCGAACGAGTACGAGATCGTCTCGATCCCCGGCGCCCGGCTGATCCCGAAGAACGAGTTCCTGATGGGCAACGCCCTCCAGGACCTTCCGCAGGACAAGCGGATCGTCTTGCACTGCAAGACGGGTGTCCGCAGTGCGGAAGTGCTCGCGGTGCTCAAGTCCGCGGGCTTCTCGGACGCGGTCCACGTCGGCGGCGGCGTCATCGGCTGGGTCAACCAGATCGAGCCCGAGAAGCCGGTCTACTAGGAGACGCACGGAAGGCCCCGCCCCGCCGGGCGGCGGCCGGCCCGGTTCCCCGCACGCTCCGCCCCGCCGCCCCCTCCGGGCCGGCGGGGCGGAGCCGTGTCCGGCCGGGGAGCACCGGGCCTCCTCCGGGCCGCTTCACTTGCAGACCGTGCCGGACGCCGGGGCCTTCCCCTCCAACAGATAGGTGTCGACGGCCTTCTTCACGCACGCGCTGCCCCCGTTGTAGGCGCCGTGGCCCTCGCCCTCGTACGTCAGCTCCACGCCGACGCCCTCGCCGAGCGCGTTCACCATCGCCCGCGCCCCCTCGTACGGCGTGGCCGGGTCCCCGGTGTTGCCGACGACCAGGATCGGCGCCGAGCCGGCCGCCGAGACGTCCGGGTGCTCCCAGGCCCCGGGCACCGGCCACTGCGAGCAGCTCGCCAGCGACCAGCCCATGAAGTCACCGAAGACCGGGGAGGCCTCGCGGAACTGGGGCAGCCGCTCCTTCGCCTGCCCGAGGGTGTAGCGCTCCTTGAAGTCCACGCAGTTGATGGCCGCGTTCGCCGCCTGGATGTTGCTGTAGGAGCCGTCCTCGCCGCGCCCGTTCATCGCGTCGGACAGCGACAGGAGCAGCGCCCCGTCGCCGCCGTCGGCCGCGTCCAGACCCTGCTCCAGATACGGCCAGAACTCCTTCGAGTACAGGGCCTGCGCGATGCCGTTGGTGGCCTGCGTCTGGGTGAGCTTGCGGTTGCCGATGCCGGGGATCGGCTCCTCGTCCAGGGCCGCGAGCAGGTCGTTGATGCCCGCCTCCACCTCGGCCACGGTGCTGCCGGGCAGGGCGCACTCGTCACCGCGGTCCACGCAGTCCCGGGCGAAGTTGTCGAGCGCCAGCTGGAAGCCCTTCGCCTGGCCGAGGGCCCCCTCCTCGACGCCCGCGTCCGGGTCGACGACCGCGTCGAAGACGGCCCGGCCCACGTTCTTCGGGAACAGGTGGGCGTAGACGCCGCCGAGTTCGGTGCCGTACGAGATGCCGAAGTAGGAGAGCTTCTCGTCGCCGAGCACCTGGCGCATCAGGTCCATGTCGCGGGCTGCGTTCTCGGTGCCCACGTGCGGAAGCGCCGCGCCCGCGTCCCGCTCGCAGCCCTCCGCGTACCGCTTCTGGGCGTCCGAGAGCGTTCGCTCCTCCGCGAGGTCATCGGGGGTGAAGTCCAGGGCGTAGTAGGCGTCGAGCTCCTTGTCGGTGGCGCATTCGACGGGGTCGCTCCGGCCCACCCCGCGCGGATCGAAGGAGACCAGGTCGTAGCGGCTGCGCAGGGTCTCGTAGTCGGCGGCGAAACCGGGCAGGGCGGTGATCCCGGAGCCACCGGGCCCGCCGAAGTTGAACACGAGCGAGCCGATCCGCCGGGAGGCGTCACGGGCCCTGGCCCGGATGAGGGCGAGCTCGATGGTCTCGCCCTCCGGCACCGACCAGTCCAGGGGCGCCTGCAGGAAGGAGCACTCCCAGGCCGTGTTCCCGGGCAGCGGGGACGGGGCGGGCCCGCCGCCCTCGGCCGCCGACGGCGGAGGACAGGGGGCCCATGCCAGCTTCTGCGAGGTCAGCGAGGACAGCCCGGTCGTGCCGGTCGGCGCCACCGGGTCCGCCGCGTCGTCGTCCCCGTCCGAGCACCCGGCGGCGAGCAGCACGGTGATGGCGGTCAGCAGGGCGGCGCGCTGGGCGGTGGAGATCGGCATAGGCCCATCGTGGGCCGCCGCCCCCGCCCCCGCGCGGGACGGAGGGCCAAGTGGGTGGGGCCCCCGCGCCGCTCGCCACGGCTCCCTACAGTGCTTCGCGCTTCGTCAGCCAGTTGAAGCAGAGCCAACCCGGCAGCACCGGGAGCCACAGGGTGAGCAGGCGGTAGAGGAGGACCGCCGGGGTCGCGACCTCCAGCGGCAGGCCCACCGCCACCAGACCGACGGTGAGCGCGCCCTCGACCGCGCCGACGCCGCCCGGTGTCGGCGCGGCCGAACCGAGCGCGTTGCCGGCGAGGAAGACGACGGCGACGCTCGCGTAGCTGATCGTCTGGTCGCCGTGTCCGAAGGCCCGGATCGACGCGTCCAGACAGAGGACGAACGTACCGGTGAGGAGCAGCATCCCGCCGATGCCCGTCACCAGCTTCAACGGCCGCTGGAGCACGTCCAGCATGCGCGGCACCACACCGGCGAAGAGCGAGCGCAGCCGCGTCGACACGAACTTGCGCATGAAGGGGATCGCCGTCACCACCAGGACGAGGACCGCGACCGTCAGCAGACCCGCGATCACCGTCCTCGACGGGGTGAAGGACTGCGACTTCTCGGTGCCCGTCAGATAGCCGAAGGCCAGCAGGAGCAGGATGTGCGCCCCGAGCCCGAAGAGCTGGGAGGCGCCGACGCTCGCCACCGCGAGCCCGGGCCGTACGCCCGCGCGCTGGAGGAAGCGGGTGTTCAGGGCGACACCGCCGACCGCCGCCGGGGCGACGATCTTCACGAACGAGCCGGCGACCTGCGCCACCACCGTCCGCCAGAACCCGACCCGCTCGGGCACGAAACCGAGCAGGCTCATCGCCGCCGCCACGTAGCTGAGGGCCGAGAACAGCACCGCCGCCGCCACCCACCGCCAGTCCGCCTGGCTGATCGTCGACAGCGGAGTGCTGGCGATCTGGGAGAGGAGGAAGTACGCGGCGACGGCGCCCGCGATCAGACTGATCAGGGTCCGTGGTTTGATCCGCTCCAGCCGCACCGGTTCCACCGGGGCCTGCGGACGGATCAGCAGCACCTGCTGTCGGATCTGTGCGAGCAGGTCTTCCTCGCGGGCCTCGTCGAGGGCCTCGTCGAGGGCACGCTTCTCGGCCTTCTTGTCCGCCTTCTTCTCGGCCTTGGTCTCCGCCCGCACGGCCTTCTGGTCCGCCGCGACCCCGGCCTTGGCGAGCTCCCGCTCGCGCCTGGCCGCCTGGGAGGCCGCGAGCGCGGCCTCCCGCTCCCGGGCGGACCGCTCCCGGGCCAGCTTCCGCAGCGTCGCCCGGGTGGAGCGGCTCAGGGCGATCGGCTGGAGCAGCGGCAGACAGTCGGCGACCGCGTCCGGGCCGAGCACCTCGACGGCCGTCGCGACCGCCCGCTCCGCCCCGACCCGTAGGCCGAGGGTGGTGAGCAGTTGGGCGATGTCCATCCGCAGGATCAGGTCACCGGCCGCGATCTCACCGCCGCGCAGATCGGTGAGGATCACCTTGCCGGAACGATCCACCAGGATCGAGTCCCCGGTGAGGCGGCGGTGCGCGATCCGGCGCGACTGCAGCGCCCGCACCTGCCACCAGGCGCTGAGGGCCAGCTCGTCGGTGATCTCGTGGTCGTCGAGCGCGTCCAGGCTCCTGCCGCCGATGTGTTCGTACACGAGCATCACGGCGTCCGGGCCGAGCTCCGAGGTGGCGATCAGCTTCGGAGCGTTCGCCCCGGCGGCGATCGCCGCGTACGCGAGGAGCGCCTCCTGCTCCAGGGCCTGGCGCAGCGAGACGATGGAGCGGCGGGTGGTGATCGTCCGCAGGGTGATCCGCCGCCACACCCGGTAGAAGAAGCCGTGCGCCTGCTGTTCCCGGTCGACGACGGTGACGTCGAGCGGCGGTCCGTCCTCCAGGGTGACGATGTACCGGCGCCCCCGGTCCCCGCTGTCCGCGGAGTCCGGAACGCCCTCGGCGCGCAGCGCGGTCACCGGCCGGAAGCCGACCCGTCGCAGACCGGCGAGGAGGGTCTGGCCGGTCGGGCGGACGTTCGGCGAGCCGACCGCGTACAGCGTGCCGTACGCCACCGTCCAACCGATCAGCACGGTCAGGGCGATCGAGAGGGCGGTGGTGTAGCCGGCCACCAACATGGTGAACGCGTCGAGCAGCAGCACCACCCAGAGCGACACCCGCCAGCGCGGCCTCCGGGCCATGCCGACCGCCGTCATGTATGCGATCACCGGGGCGAGGTAGTTGTGCACCGGGTCGGTGAGCCCGCCGCCGGACTGCGGCTGGGTCAGCGCGTCCCGGACCGTGCCGGGCGCGGCCTGCGCGACCCACAGGTCGGTGGCGAGGGTGACGCCGTGCGCCAGGACGGCGGCGAGGACGCCGTCCGCGATGCGCAGCCCGTCGCGCTTGATCAGCCGCTCCACGGCGAAGGCGACCGGCACGAGCAGCACGGCGATGGAGGAGACGAGACCGGCGATCTTGACGAAGACGTCGGGCGCGCCGACCGCGCCCTTGTTGATGTCCTCCTCCAGGCCGGAGGTCGTCCCGTGGGCGAACGCGGCGACGGCGATGACGAGCCCGATCGCGAGCAGGCCGACGAGCAGCCGCATCAGGTCCGAGGGCCGGTGGACGCGGGCGGCGAGCAGCGGCTCGTCGCCGGAGACGTGCTCGGGCACCTCGGCCCTGCCCCCCTCGGGGGGCTGCGTGTCCTGGCCCATCACCGTGTCCGTCTCCACATGCGTGCTCTGTCGATCTCGTTCGGGTGCGCGCGTTCGCTCGTGCACGCGTTCTCGTGCGTGTCGCTCTTGATCTCGTCTCACCAGTCACCGCCCGGACGATGGTGGCACGAAGAGACCCCCTGGGGAGGCATCAGGGCCATGTCGGTGGGGTGAGGCAGGATGGGACGGATGAGTATGGAGGAACCCGTGGGGGAGACCGGAGAACTGCCCGAGTACGCGGAGCGGGTGCTCGACGTCGCCGACGGGATCCCGCCCGGCCGCGTGATGACCTACGGCGACGTGGCGGAGTGGTTGGAGGAGGGCGGACCGCGCCAAGTCGGCCGGGTGATGGCCCTGTACGGCGGGGCGGCCCCCTGGTGGCGCGTGGTCCGCGCCGACGGCACCCTGCTGCCCGGCCACGAGCTGCGGGCTCTCGACCACTACCGCGCGGAGGGCACCCCGCTGCGCACCGCGGGCGCGACGGCCGAGGGGCACCTGCCGAGGATCGACATGCGCCGGGCCCGTTGGGACGGAACTCACACCTGAGCGTTCCGACCGGGGAGGCACGGGCCGGACGACGGGACCGCGGGGGTGGAAGCGGTCCCGAGTACGGCTCGTCGACGGCCCGCTTCGCGTAACGTCGACGTCCGCGACTCGCGCGGCGGCCCCCCGGCCGGCTCCCGAGGCGGCGGCCACGACACACGGCCGCCTCACCCGCACGACCACACCCACCAGGACCGGCGATCCACGTGAGCTCCTCCTCCACCACCCGGCGTACGCCGCCACATCAGGCTCCGCCGTACCCGGGTCCGGGACGGCAGCGGACCCCGGGCGCGTACCGACTGGTGCACACCGCGCCGGCCCCGCTGGATCCCCCTCAGCTGGACGCAGTACAGCGACGGGTGGTTGACCACGCCGGCGGACCCCTCCTCGTCCTCGCCGGCCCCGGCACCGGCAAGACGACGACCCTGGTCGAGGCGGTCGCGGCCCGCATGGAGGGCGGCATCGACCCCGAGCGGCTCCTCGTCCTCACCTTCAGCCGCAAGGCCGCCGTCGAACTCCGCGACCGCATGGCCACCCGGCTCGGGGGCCGTCGCCCGCCACAGGCGACGACCTTCCACTCCTACTGCTACGCCCTAATCCGGGCCCACCAGGACGCCGAGCTCTTCGCCGAACCGCTCCGGCTGCTCTCCGGACCCGAGCAGGACCTCGCCGTCCGCGAACTGCTCGCCGGCCAGATCGACCTGGAGAAGGCGGGGCTCGGCCGCGTCGGCTGGCCCGACGAACTGCGGGCCTGCCTCACCACCCGGGGCTTCGCCGACGAAGTGCGTGCCGTCCTCGCGCGCTCCCGCGAACTGGGCCTCGGACCGGACGCACTGGCCCGCTTCGCGGACCGGGTCGGCCGTCCCGACTGGAAGGCGGCGGCCGGCTTCCTCGCCGAATACCTGGACGTCCTCGACCTCCAGGGCGTCCTCGACTACACGGAGCTCGTCCACCGGGCCGTGCCGATCGCGGCCGACGCCCGGCTCCCCGCCTACGACGCGATCTACGTCGACGAGTACCAGGACACCGACCCGGCGCAGGTCCGGCTCCTGCACGCGCTCGCGGCCGGCGGACGCGGCACGGTCGTCGCCTTCGGCGACCCCGATCAGTCCATCTACGCCTTCCGCGGCGCCGACGTGAACGGCATCCTCGACTTCCCCGCCGCCTTCGGAGGCGCGGACATCCGGGTCCTGCGCAGCTCCCGACGCTCGGGGGCCGCCCTGCTCGGGGCCACGCGCCGGCTCGCCCAGCGGATGCCGATGCCCCGGCTCCCCGCCGACCGGGTCCGCGCGCACCGCGAGCTCACGGCGGTGCGGGACGGCGGCCGGGTCGAGGCGTACACCTACCCGACCGCTTCGGCAGAGGCGGAGAACATCGCCGACCTGTTGCGCCGCGCCCACCTGGAGGACGGCGTCCCCTGGCAGGACATGGCGGTCCTCACCCGTGCCGCCTCCGCCCTGCCGTCCCTCCGCCGCGCCCTCACCTCGGCCGGCGTCCCGGTGGAGACGGACGCGGCGGACACCCCGCTCCGCCAGGAGCCGGCGGTGGCCCCCCTCCTCCTGGCGCTCCGGGCGGTGTCCCACGACGCCGGGACCGTGGACCCGCGCCCCGCCGAGGACGAGCGGGGCGAGCGGGAGGAGCGGGAGGAGCGGGGCGAGCGGGAGGAGCGGGAGGAGCGGGGTTCCGCCGACGTCCGACCGGACCGGCCCGCCGACTGGCTCCCCGTCGAGACCGCGCTCGAACTCCTCGCCTCCCCCCTCGCCGGAGTGGACCCCGCCGACCTCCGCCGCCTCGGTCGGGCCCTCCGGGACGAGGAGCGGGCGGCCGGGACCAAGGTCCCGCCCCCCTCCGACGTCCTCCTCGCCCGTGCCCTCGCCGAGCCCGAGCGTCTCGTCGCGCACGACCCCGCCTACGCCCGCGGCGCACAGCGCCTCGGCGACCTGCTGAGGGAAGCCCGTGCGCTGCTCGCCGCCGGAGGCACCGCCGAAGAGGCCCTGTGGCTGCTCTGGAAGGGCACCCCCTGGCCCGGGCGACTGGAGCGCGCCGCCCTCCGCGGCGGCCCCGCCGGACGCAATGCCGACCGCGACCTCGACGCCGTGTGCGCCCTCTTCGAGACCGCGGCCCGCGCCGAGGAACGGGTCGGCGGCCGGGGCGTCCTCAACTTCCTCGAAGAGCTCGACGCCCAGGACATCGCCGCCGACACCCTGACCCGCCGGCACGCCCGCCCCGATGCCGTCCGCCTGATGACCGCCCACCGCTCCAAGGGCCTGGAGTGGGGCTTCGTCGTCGTCGCCGCCGTCCAGGAGGGCCTCTGGCCGGACCTGCGCCGCCGCGGCTCGCTCCTCGAAGCCGACCGCATCGGCCGCGACGGCCTCGCCGAACCCCTCAACCCCGGTGCGCTCCTCGCAGAAGAGCGCAGGCTCTTCTACGTCGCCGCCACCCGCGCCCGCGACCGTCTCGTCGTCACCGCGGTGAAGGCCGCCGCCGAGGACGGGGACCAACCGTCCCGCTTCCTGACCGAGCTCGGCGCCGAGCCCAAGGACGTTCCCGGCCGTCCCCGCCGCCCCCTCGCCGTCTCCGCCCTGGTCGCCGAGCTCCGTGCCACCACCGTCGACCCGGACGCCTCCCCGGCACTGCGGGAGGCCGCCGCCGACCGGCTCGCCCGGCTCGCCCTGCTCGGCGACGACGAGGGGCAGCCGCTGGTGCCTGCCGCGCACCCGGACCGCTGGTGGGGCCTGGCCGAGCCGACGCACAGCACGGCGCCGCTGCGCGAGCGCGACCGGCCCGTGGCGCTGTCCCCGAGCTCCCTGGACAACCTGGTCAGCACCTGCTCGCTCCAGTGGTTCCTGGGTCGCGAGGTCAAGGCCGCGGCCCCGGCCACCGCCGCCCAGGGCTTCGGCAACGTCGTCCACGTCCTCGCCGACGAGGTGGCCTCCGGGCGGACCCCCGCCGACCTCGACGTCCTGATGGCCCGACTGGACTCCGTCTGGGACGCGCTCGCCTTCGACGCGCCCTGGAAGTCGACGCAGGAGAAGCAGCACGCGCGCGTGGCGCTCGAACGCTTCCTGCACTGGCACGTCACGGACCGCGGCGGTCGCACCCCCGCCGCCTCCGAGCACGACTTCGACGTGACCCTGGAGGCAGGGGAGTACGAGGTCCGCATCCGCGGCTCCATGGACCGCGTCGAGACCGACGAGCAGGGGCGTGCGTACGTCGTCGACTTCAAGACCGGCAAGTCGGCGCCGACCCGGGACGAGGTCGCCCACCACCCGCAGCTCGCCGTCTACCAGCTCGCGGTGCGGGAGGGCGCCCTCGACGGGGTCTTCGGCGGCGACCGTCCGGAGCCCGGCGGCGCCGAGCTCGTACAGCTGAGACAGGCCGCCCCGAAGAAGGAGGGCGGCGACGCCCTGCCGAAGGTGCAGGCCCAGGAGCCCCTGACGGGGGAGTGGGTCGGCGAGCTGCTCGCCACCGCCGCGGGCCGGGTCCTCGACGAGCGCTTCACCCCGAACACCGGCCAGCACTGCACGACCTGCGCCTTCCGGGCCGCGTGCAGCGCCCGGCCGGAAGGCCGCCAGGTCGTCGACTGAACACCCGTCCGGGAAGTGTGGCGAGGGTCACGTTTACCGGCGTGCATCCTTTGTTTCGGCTCGCTCGTCAATCTCTTCACGACACCGGATAAAGGCGTCGTGAAGAGAAGCTGTGAGAACCGTCCGGATGGGCGGCCGTGAGGAGTGCACGCATGAGGGCCAACAAGAAGCTCTGGGCAGCGGTGACGGTCTGTGCGGCGGTGGTCGCCGGCGCCACGGGCTGTTCCCAGGGCGGCGACAAGGCCACCGACCCCTTCGCGGGGCTCACCGCCGACGCCATCGCCGACAAGGCGGTCGAGACCACCAAGGCGTCCACCGCCCTGCACATGAGCGGCAAGGGCAAGACCGACGGCCAGGAGATGAGCATCGACTTCGCCGTCGACGACAAGGGCAACTGCAAGGGCTCGATGCAGTCCCCCGGGGGCGGCAAGGCCGACATCGTCGGCACCGGCGGCGCCAGCTACATGAAGGCCGACGACGCCTTCTGGAAGTCGAACGACGGCGGGGACGAGTCCTCGGACGAGGAGGGCGCCGGCATCGCCGCTCTGCTCAACGGCCGTTGGATGAAGATGACGGACGAGGGCGGTGCGGGGGAGGACGACCCCGCCGCGTTCTGCGACCTGAAGAAGATCATCACGGACATGGACAAGGACACGCCGCGCAAGGGACTGACCCGCGACGCCGACGCCGACGTCAACGGCACCCCGGCCGTCGTGCTCAGCAAGAAGGACAAGGGCGAGAGCACCACCTTCTACGTGGCCAAGGACTCCGCCAAGCCGTACATCCTCCGCGTCGTGACGACCGGTGGCGACGAGCCGGGCACGATCGACCTGAGCGACTTCGACAAGCCGGTCACCGTCTCCGCCCCGCCGGCCGACCAGGTCGTGGACCTGGAGGAGCTCATGAAGGGCATGTCCTGACCCACCGGACCGGTCCCGAAGCGCAGGAGTAGCGGGTGCGCGCGCGGGGAGCGACGCTGGTGGGACCGCCGGGGGCATCGGCGAGGAGGCCCGCAATGACGTCCCAGTCCCACCACAAGCTCCGCGCGGCGGCCGTCGTCTGCGCGGCCGTCGTCGTCGCGGGGCCCGTGCCGATGACGGCCCGGGCGGCGACCGCCGCTCCGACCCCCGTGTCGTCCGGCGTCGTGGCACCCGCCCCCGCGCCGTCCCCCGACCCCTTCGAGGACCTCACCGCCGACCAGATCGCCGACCGGGCCGTCACCGCCACCCGGTCGGCCGCCTCCCTCCGCATCACCGGCCGGATCGTCAGTGACGGGCAGCCCCTCGCCGTCGACTTCGCCGTCGACGACAGCGGGGAGTGCACCGGTCTGATGAAGGTCGAGGACGGCACCGCCGAGCTGCGCCGGGTGGACCGCGTCACCTACCTGAAGGGCGACGAGGCCTTCTGGCGGGCCTCCATGACCTCGCAGGGGCTGCCGGAGGCACAGATCACGGCCACCCTCGAACTGATCAAGGGACGCTGGCTGAAGATCGCGCCCGGGCAGGCCGGCAGCGAGGACCTCGGCAGCATCTGCGACCTCAAGGCACTGCTCGCCGACCTCGACGGGGACGGGGCGGAACGCCGGGGACTGACCCGCGGCCCGGACGGCGAGGTCGCGGGGACGCCCGTCGCGACCCTGGTGAAGAAGAAGACCGACGGTGAGACGACCACCGTGTCCGTCGCCCAGCAGGGCGAGCCGTACGTCCTGAAGATGGTCAGGGAGGGCGGCGACGAACCCGGAACCGTGCTGCTCTCCGACTACGACGAACCCGTCGAGGTGAGCGCCCCACCGGCCGACGAGACCGTGGACCTCTCGAAGCTGGCCCCGGGCACGGCCGCGTGAAGCGGTGCCCCGGGACCGCACGGGGCCGGAGTGTCGGTCGACCCCGCTAGCCTCTTCCGGGTGACCGCACGCATCACCGACCCCGAGCAGCTCAAGGAGCTCCTCGGCATTCCCTTCACCCCGGAGCAGACGGCCTGCATCACCGCGCCGCTCGCCCCGCAGGTCGTCGTGGCCGGGGCGGGATCCGGCAAGACCACGGTGATGGCCGCCCGGGTGGTCTGGCTGGTCGGTACGGGGCAGGTGGCCCCCGAGCAGGTCCTCGGCCTCACCTTCACCAACAAGGCGGCCGGCGAACTCGCCGAGCGCGTCCGCACCGCCCTCGTCCGCGCCGGCGTCACCGACCCGGACCCCCTCGACCCCGACGACCCGCCCGGCGAGCCCCGGATCTCCACCTACCACGCCTTCGCCGGACAGCTCCTCACCGACCACGGCTTGCGCATCGGCCTCGAACCCAGCACCCGGCTGCTCGCCGACGCCACCCGCTACCAGCTGGCCGCACGGGTGCTCCGGGAGTCCCCCGGCCCGTACCCGGCGCTCACCCGCTCCTTCCCGACCCTGATCACCGACCTGCTCGCCCTCGACGCCGAGCTCGCCGAGCACCTCGTGCCCCCCGAGCGGCTCGACGCGCACGACTCCCGGCTCCTCGCCGCCCTCGCCGACGTCCGGCTCAGCAACGCCGAACTGCGCAAGGTCCCGGAGGCCGCCGCCGCCCGCCGCGAGCTGCTCGACCTGGTCGTCCGCTACCGGGCCGCCAAGCGCTCCCGCGACCTGCTCGACTTCGGCGACCAGATCGCCCGCTCCGCCGAGCTCGCCACCACCCGGCCCGAGGTCGGTGCCCTCCTCCGCGCCGAGTTCAAGGTCGTCCTCCTCGACGAGTACCAGGACACCTCCGTCGCCCAGCGGCTGCTGCTCTCCGGCCTCTTCGGCGGGGGCCCGTCCGGCCGCAGCACCGGCCACGCCGTGACCGCCGTCGGCGACCCCTGCCAGGCCATCTACGGCTGGCGCGGTGCCTCCGTGGCCAACCTGGACGACTTCCCGGAGCACTTCCCGCACCAGGACGGGACCCCGGCGAGCCGCTACTCCCTCTCCGAGAACCGGCGCAGCGGCGGACGCCTCCTCGACCTCGCCAACGGACTGGCCGCCCCCCTGCGCGCCCTGCACACGGGCGTGGAGGCGCTGCGGCCCGCGCCCGGCGCCGAGCGCGACGGCACCGTGCGGATCGCGCTCCTCCCCACCCACGCCGAGGAGATCGACTGGCTCGCCGACTCCCTCGCCCACCTCGTGCGAACCGGTCGCGAGCCCGGCGAGATCGCCGTCCTGTGCCGTACCGCCACCGACTTCCCCGCCCTCCACGCCGCTCTGGTCGCCCGGGACGTCCCCGTCGAAGTCGTCGGCCTGTCCGGCCTCCTCCACCTGCCTGAGATCGCCGACCTGGTGTCCGTCTGCGAGGTCCTCCAGGACCCGGGGGCCAACGCGTCGCTGGTCCGGCTCCTCGCCGGCCCCCGCTGGCGCATCGGCCCCCGCGACCTCGCCCTCCTCGGCCGCCGTGCCCGCCTCCTCGTCCACCGGGCGGGGGAGGAGCCGGACCCCGAGCAGCGGCTCGCCGCCGCCGTCGAGGGCGTCGACCCGGCCGAGGTCGTCTCCCTCGCCGACGCGCTCGACACCTTCCTCGACTCCGGCGGCGCTCCGGACGACGGCCTGCCCTTCTCCACGGAGGCCCGGGTCCGCTTCGCGCGCCTCGCCGCCGAGCTGCGCGCCCTGCGCACCTCGCTCGCCGACCCCCTCATGGACGTCCTGCACCGCGTCCTCTCCACCACCGGCCTGGAGGTCGAACTCTCCGCCTCCCCCCATGCACTGGCGGCCCGCCGCCGCGAGACCCTCGGCCACTTCCTCGACATCGCCGCCGGATTCGCCTCCCTCGACGGCGAGGCCAGCCTGCTGGCCTTCCTCGGCTTCCTGCGCACGGCCGTCCAGTTCGAGAAGGGCCTCGACAACGCCCTGCCGGGCGGCGAGAACACCGTCAAGGTCCTCACCGCCCACAAGTCCAAGGGCCTCGAATGGGACGTCGTCGCGGTCCCCGGCCTGGTGGCCGGCCAGTTCCCCAGCACCCGGGCCCGCGAGTCCTGGACCTCGCAGCCGCAGGTGCTCCCGCACTCCCTGCGCGGCGACGCGACCACCCTGCCGGAGATCGACACCTGGGACGCCAAGTCCCTCACGGCCTTCAAGAACGAGATGCGGGACCACCAGCACACCGAGGAGCTCCGCCTCGGCTACGTCACCTTCACCCGTCCCCGTTCCCTGTTGCTCGGCTCCGCCCACTGGTGGGGCCCGGCGCAGAAGAAGCCCCGGGGTCCCTCCGACTTCCTCCACGCCCTCCACGACCACTGCGCGGCCGGCCACGGCGACATCGAGGCCTGGGCCCCCGAACCCGAACCGGGCGCGGAGAACCCGGCCCTCGAAGAGGGAGAGCGGGACCGGGCCTGGCCGCTCCCGCTGGACCCCCGGTCGTACCGGCACCGCAGGGCGGCGGCCGACCTCGTCCGCCAGCGGATGGCCGAGGCCGTCCCGCACCCGGGCGCATCCCGGGACGGGAGTCCGAGCACGGACGGCCCCGCCCTTCCGGAGCGGACGGACGACCACCCGGACCCCGCCCCCGAGGACCTCTGGTTCGACGGGAGCGGGGAGGAACCCTCCTGGGACGGGGAGGAACCCTCCTGGGACGAGGAGGCCCTCCCCGAAGACACCCACGCGGACGCGGTCCCGGCCCCCCGCGCGGAGCCGGCGCCCCCCGCCTCCGCCGATGCGGTCCACGCCTCCCCGGGCGCCCCTGCGGATGCGGCCCCCACCCCCGTCGACGCTCCCGCGGACGCGGTCCCGGCCCCCCGCGCGGAGGCACTCCTCAGCCCCGAGGAGGCCAGGACCGTCGCCTCCTGGGACCGCGACCTCGCCGCCCTCACCACCGAGCTCCGCCGCACCCGTGCGACCACCCGGGACGTCCTGCTGCCCGCGTACCTCTCCGCCTCGCAGGTGCTGCGGCTCGCGGCCGACCCCGACGGCTTCGCCCGGGAGCTGGCCCGCCCCATGCCGAAGCCGCCCCAGCCCGCGGCCCGTCGGGGCACCCGCTTCCACGCGTGGGTGGAGTCCCGCTTCGACGAGCTCCCGCTGCCGTTCCTCGGCCCGGACGAGCTGCCGGGCGGCGAGGACTTCGCGGGCGAGCCGGAGATCCTCGACGAGCGGGACCTCGACGAGCTGAAGGAGGCCTTCGCCCGGACCCCGTACGCCCACCGCACCCCGTACCGCGTCGAGGTCCCCGTCCACCTCTCCCTCGCGGGTCGGGTCGTCCGGGGCCGGATCGACGCCGTCTACCGGGACCCGGACTCCGGGGCGTACGAGATCGTCGACTGGAAGACCAGTCGGGACCGCAGCGCGGACCCCCTCCAGCTGGCGATCTACCGGCTCGCCTGGGCCGAGCAACACGGTCTCGCACCGGAGGACGTGACCGCCGCCTTCGTGTACGTCCGAACGGGTGAGGTCGCCCGCCCCGCCCGCCTGCCCGGCCGTGCCGAGCTGGAGGCCCTCCTCCTGGGCGGGGCACCCCCGGACGCCGGATAGGCTCGGGGCATGAGCGAGACCCTGGACAGCGCCGTCCGCACGTACATAGAGCAGCACCGTGCCGCCTTCCTCGACGACCTGGCCGAATGGCTGCGCATCCCCTCCGTGTCGGCGCAGCCGGACCGGGCCGGGGACGTACGGCGCAGTGCCGACTGGCTCGCCGCCAAGCTCACGGAGACCGGTTTCACCACCGTCGAGGTCTGGGAGACCGACGGCGCCCCCGCGGTCTTCGCCGAGTGGCCGGCGGAGGACCCGGACGCCCCGACCGTCCTCGTCTACGGGCACCACGACGTCCAGCCCGCGGCCCGTGAGGACGGCTGGCACACGGACCCGTTCGAGCCGACCGTGGTCGACGGCCGGATGTACGCGCGCGGTGCCGCGGACGACAAGGGGCAGGTGTTCTTCCACACCCTCGGCGTCCGTGCCCACCTCGCCGCGACCGGCCGCACCGCGCCCGCCGTGAACCTCAAGCTGATCGTCGAGGGCGAGGAGGAGTCCGGCTCCCCGCACTTCCGCACCCTGGTCGAGGCCCACGCGGCGCGCCTCGCGGCCGATGTCGTCCTCGTCTCCGACACCGGCATGTGGTCCGAGACCACCCCGACCGTCTGCACCGGCATGCGCGGGGTCGCCGACTGCGAGATCGAGCTGTACGGCCCCGACCAGGACATCCACTCCGGCTCCTTCGGCGGCGCCGTGCCGAACCCGGCCACCGTCGCCGGCCGGATCGTCGCCGCCCTCCACGACGAGCACGAGCACGTGGCGATCCCCGGTTTCTACGACGGCGTGACGGAACTCACCGACGACGAGCGGGCCCTCGTCGCCGAGCTGCCCTTCGACGAGGCGTCCTGGCTGCGCACGGCCAAGTCCCACGGCACCCTCGGCGAGGCCGGCTTCTCCACCCTGGAGCGGGTCTGGGCCCGGCCCACCGCAGAGGTCAACGGCATCGGCGGCGGTTACCAGGGGCCCGGGGGCAAGACGATCGTCCCCGCCTCGGCCCGGATCAAGCTCTCGTTCCGGCTCGTCGCGGGGCAGGATCCGGACAAGATCGAGCTTGCCGTGCGGCACTGGCTGGCCGCGCTCGTCCCGGCCGGCATCCGCCACGAGGTCGTCTTCGGCGCCCCGACCCGCCCCTGCCTCACCCCCCTCGACCACCCCGCCCTCAAGGCGGTGGCCGGGGCCATGAGCCGGGCCTTCGACGGGGCCAAGGTCCGCTACACCCGCGAGGGCGGCTCCGGACCCGCCGCCGACCTCCAGGACGTGCTCCGGGCGCCCGTCCTGTTCCTCGGCATCTCCGTCCCGTCCGACGGCTGGCACGCCCCCAACGAGAAGATCGAACTCGATCTGCTCATGAAGGGCGTCGAGACGACCGCACACCTGTGGGGCGACCTGCCCGCCGCCCTCCACACCGACGCGCGCTGAACCCACACACCGATCCGGGGGAGTTGGAAGCACCTGTGAGCACCTTGAAGAACGCGCCGGCGGACCGCCCGATCTCGCTCACCGCCCCGAGCGGCATCGACCGCGCCGCCCACCACCGCCTGGACGAGGCGTGGCTGGCCGCTGCCTGGAGTCACCCGACGACCCGGGTCTTCGTGGTCTCCGGGGGGCAGGTGCTGATCGACGACCGGCCGGACGGCACCACCGAGCTGGTCATGACCCCGGCGTTCGAAGCCCCGGTCACCGAGACCCACCGTTACTTCCTGGGCACGGACGCCGACGGCGTCTCCTACTTCGCGCTCCAGAAGGACTCCCTGCCCGGCCGCATGGACCAGTCGGCCCGGCCCGCGGGGCTGCGCGAGGCGGGCCTGCTGCTCTCCGACCGCGACGCGGGCCTCATGGTCCACGCGGTCGCCCTGGAGAACTGGCAGCGCCTCCACCGCTTCTGCTCGCGCTGCGGAGAGCGCACGGTCGTCGCGGCGGCCGGCCACATCCGCCGCTGCCAGGCGTGCGGTGCCGAGCACTACCCGCGCACCGACCCGGCCGTGATCATGTTGGTCACGGACGACCAGGACCGGGCGTTGCTGGGCCGCCAGGTGCACTGGCCGGAGGGGCGCTTCTCGACGCTGGCCGGCTTCGTCGAGCCGGGGGAGTCCATCGAGGCGTCGGTGGTCCGTGAGGTCTTCGAGGAGGCCGGCGTCACGGTCGGCGAGGTCGAGTACATCGCCAGTCAGCCCTGGCCGTTCCCCTCCAGCCTGATGCTGGGCTTCTTCGCCCGCGCCACCTCCTCGGAGATCGACGTGGACGGCGAGGAGATCCACGAGGCCCGTTGGTTCTCCCGCGAGGAGCTGGCCGCGGCCTTCGAGTCCGGCGAGGTCCTGCCGCCGTACGGCATCTCGATCGCCTCCCGGCTGATCGAGCGCTGGTACGGCAAGCCCCTTCCGAGACCGGGCGACGTGATCTGAGCCACGGGCTTCCCCGACCGGGGCCGTGGGACGGGGCGCACCGGGACACGGGCGGTCCCGGGGCGGCGGGGGAGACCTCGGCGCCCGGGCGGTCTCCGCGCGCAGTCCCGGCGGGCGCGCGGCCACCAGGTCGGAGAGGCCCCGACCCCGTTCGCCGGCCGGAACGCGCGGAGCCCCCGATCGGCCGGACCGATCGGGGGCTCCGCGGAACGACGGGCTCAGACGCCGAGCGCCTGCTTCACCTGGGCCAGGCTCGGGTTGGTCATGACGACCTCGGAGCCGCCGCCGGTGGGGAACACCTGGACGGTGGGCACCGTCTGGTTCCCGCCGTTGGCCTTCTCGACGAACGCCGCCGAGTCGGGGTCCTGTTCGATGTTGATCTCCGTGTACGCGATGCCCTCGCGGTCCATCTGACTCTTCAGTCGACGGCAGTAGCCGCACCACGTGGTGCTGTACATCGTCACAGTGCCCTGCATGACCAGGTGCTCCTCTTGTTCGCGGACGGGTGCCGAGGAGAAGAACGTACGCTCCCTCCGCACCATTCCCGACGCCGGTATGACCGGCGTCTCCCGCCTGTGGACGAGCCGCCGCACCTGCCGCGCCGACCTGGCAGCATGGCGGGGTGACAGCAGCAACGCACTCCACTCTCTTCCCACGGGTCCCGGAGACGGCCGACGCGGTGCTCGACGGGCTCGACCCCGAGCAGCGTGAGGTCGCCCTCGCCCTGAGCGGGCCGGTGTGTGTCCTCGCGGGAGCCGGCACGGGCAAGACGCGGGCCCTCACCCACCGCATCGCATACGGAGTGCGGGCGGGCGTCCTCCAACCCGCCAGCGTGTTGGCCGTCACCTTCACCAACCGTGCCGCGGGCGAGATGCGCGGACGGCTCCGACAACTCGGTGCGGGGGGCGTCCAGGCCCGCACGTTCCATGCCGCGGCCCTCCGCCAGCTCCAATTCTTCTGGCCGAAAGCAGTCGGTGGTGAGCTGCCCCGGCTTCTGGACCGGAAGATCCAGTTGGTCGCCGATGCCGGAGCCCGCTGTCGGATTCGGCTCGATCGCAATGAGCTCAGGGATGTGACCGGTGAAATCGAGTGGGCCAAGGTCACCCAGACCGTCCCCGCCGACTACCCGGCCGCCGTGGCCAAGTCGGTCAGGGAAGCTCCGCGTGACCCTGCAGAGATTGGCCAGATCTATGCGATGTACGAGCAGCTGAAGCGCGACCGCTCGGTGATCGACTTCGAGGACGTGCTGCTGCTCACGGTCGGCATCCTCCAGGACCGGCACGACATCGCCGACCAGATCCGGCGCCAGTACCAACACTTCGTGGTCGACGAGTACCAGGACGTCTCCCCGCTCCAGCAGCGGCTGCTCGACCTGTGGCTGGGCGACCGCGACAACCTCTGCGTGGTCGGCGACGCCAGTCAGACCATCTACTCCTTCACCGGCGCCACCCCCGACCACCTGCTGAACTTCCGCACCCGCCATCCGGACGCCACGGTCGTCAAGCTGGTGCGCGACTACCGTTCCACCCCGCAGGTCGTCCACCTGGCCAACGGGCTGCTCAGCCAGGCCCGTGGTCGGGCCGCCGAACACCGCCTGGAGCTGGTCTCCCAACGCGACCCGGGCCCCGAGCCGGTCTACACGGAGTACGCCGACGAGCCCTCCGAGGCCGAGGGCACCGCCCGGCGCATCCGCGACCTCATCGCCGCCGGCGTCCCGGCCGGAGAGATCGCCGTCCTCTACCGGATCAACGCCCAGTCCGAGGTCTACGAGCAGGCCCTCGCCGACGCCGGCGTGCCCTACCAGCTCCGCGGCGCCGAGCGCTTCTTCGAGCGCCAGGAGGTGCGGGAGGCGGGTATCGCCCTGCGCGGAGCGGCGCGCGCCGGGGGCAACGACCGCCTCCTCGACGACGCCGAGGACCTGCCCGCGCAAGTCAGGGCCGTCCTCTCCACCAAGGGCTGGACCACCACGCCGCCCGCCGGCTCGGGAGCGGTCCGGGACCGTTGGGAATCGCTCGCCGCGCTCGTCCGCCTGGCCGAGGACTTCGCCCGCGCCAAGCCCGCGGCCGGCCTCTCCGACCTGGTGGCCGAGCTCGACGAACGGGCCGCCGCGCAGCACGCCCCGACCGTCCAGGGCGTCACCCTCGCCTCGTTGCACGCGGCCAAGGGCCTCGAATGGGACGCGGTCTTCCTGGTCGGCCTCACCGAAGGCATGCTGCCGATCGCGTACGCCAAGACCGACGAGCAGGTCGAGGAGGAGCGGCGCCTGCTGTACGTGGGCGTCACCCGAGCCCGGGTCCACCTGACGCTCTCCTGGGCGCTCTCCCGCTCCCCGGGCGGCCGGGCCAACCGGGGCCCCAGCCGCTTCCTCAAGGGGCTGAGGCCCGGCTCCGGCACGCTCGGCGCCGGCGCCTTCGGGACCCGCTCCGGTTCCGTCGAGCGGGGCTCCGGCCCCGTCCGGCGCAGGCCGCGCGGTCCCGTTCTCTGTCGGGTCTGCGGCGTGACCCTCACCCAGGCGGGCGCGATGAAGCTGATGCGCTGCGAGGACTGCCCTTCGGACATGGACGAGGCCCTGTACGAGCGCCTTCGCGACTGGCGCTCCGAGCAGGCCAGGGAACTCGGCCAGCCCCCGTACTGCGTGTTCACCGACAAGACCCTCATGGCGATCGCCGAGCGGGTTCCCACCACTGACGGGGAGCTCTCCTCGATCGCCGGCGTCGGCGTGCGCAAGCTGAACCGCTTCGGTGTCGAGGTCCTGGCCATCTGTGCAGGTGGGAGTGGTGGTGAGGGGGAGGGCGAGAGGTGAGAAAAAATCGTCGGAAAAATAGTTTGCGCCCGCCCCGTCAAGCCCCATAGGTTCTTAACCACGGAAACGGAGGCTTCTTCGAAGCCCCGTCTTCGTGTTGTACTTGTCCAAATAAACATGAGGGTCCGGCTCGCACCCGAGCCCTCCGAGACGCCGAGAGGAGGCGATTCCAGTGATCAGCTACACCAACCAGACCAGCAGCACCAGCACCGTCAGCTTCGTCAGCACGGCCAAAATGACCGATCGCTCGGTCGTCTCCGCCTGTTCGCTCGGCCTCTCCGCCTCGGCGTTCATTGGTACCGGTCTGCCCGTCGCCGGCCTTCCCGTCACCGGTCTCTCCGGTCTCGGCACGGCCGCCGTGGCCCGGCGCAATGAGCGACCGACCAAGGCACTGGAAGCAGGAGCAGCAAGCAAGGCCAAGGCCTATGACTTTGCGGCGACCGGTGCCGGAACCCAGCTGCTGACGACGATGCACGACCACACGATGTGGGCCTTCCGTGGGCTCGAACCCTGGAGTGATCCAGTCTGATCCAGGATCAGACCGGCGCCTTCAGGGCCGCGGAACCCCACCCGGGATCCGCGGCCCTTCTGTTTGTCCCCGAACGGGGACGACGCCACGAAGGAGCCTCGGGAAAGACACCACCCGGTACCAGCCGCCACCCCGGCCAACAGGCCGGAACGACCAGACGAGGAAACACCACCGTGCAACTCGAAGCGCACGCCCCGTCCGTACCGCCTTCCGAATCGATCCCCCTGCCCGGCCGCTCCACGGAGGACCCCGCTTTGACCCCCCTCACTGCGCTCACCGCGCTCGACGACGCCATCGAGAACCTCGGCGTCCCCGTCCCCTGTCGCGCCTACGACCCCGAGGTCTTCTTCGCGGAGTCCCCGGCCGACGTCGAGTACGCGAAGTCCCTCTGTCGGACCTGCCCGCTCATGGCCGCCTGTCTGGCCGGTGCCCAGGAGCGGCGCGAGCCCTGGGGCGTCTGGGGCGGAGAGCTCTTCGTCCAGGGCGTGGTCGTTGCCCGCAAGCGGCCCCGTGGTCGTCCGCGCAAGAACCCGGTTGCGGCATGAACGCCCTCGGAACCATTGACCGCCCCCTCACGCACGATCCCCAGAAGCAGGCCCCGATGACCTCTTCCACCAGTGAGCCCGCAGGCTCCGCTACCCCAGTCTTCCCCTCCTCCATCGCGCACCTCGCGCGTCAGAACAGGACCCGTGAAATGCAACTCATCCCAGAAGCCCTGGCCCGTGCCCATATGCACGAGCGCCATCGCGAGGCCGAAGCGGAACGCCAGGCCGTGCGCCTGGTCGCCGCCCGGCGCATGCAGCGGCGTGCCGAGCGCGTCTCGCTGCGCGCCCGCCGCGCGCTCGCCATGGCCGTCATGCACTGAGCATCGTCGTGATGCCGCGGCGGGGGCGGGACCAACCGCCCGGGCCCCCGCGGAGCG
>NZ_JBHYMK010000046.1:0-4905 GCF_042743065.1 Streptomyces sp. NPDC058872 | reverse complement strand
GTACTGGGATACCCACACGCTCGACAAGGACGGCGAGGTCATCGACGTGCCGGCCGCGGGGGGGGCGGGGGCGGCCGGGTGGGGGGGCGGCCCGCCCCCCCCGGCCCCGCCCCCCGCGGAGCGTTGTCCGGGCCGCGGCGCCCCACCGGGTTATCGTCACGAGGATGAACGACGCCCCTCCCCCCGAGGAACCCTTCGCCTGCGCACGCTGCGGCACGACCACCGACACCCTGCCGCTGACCTGGACCTGCTCGGTGGAGAACGGTCGGCGACAGTACTTCTGCGAAGAATGTGCACGCGCCAACATCCGGGCCATCGAAGGCCGGCTCGACTCCTCCTGGTGGTGAACCACCCCACAGGTGCAGGAACCCCGGAGCTGTAGCCTCCGTGGCTCGCGTGCCACGGGCACTCGGGCAGTCGGGCAGTCGGGCACTCCAACGGTTCGGCAGTACCCGTCCGCGGGAACGCACCACCCACCAGCACGGGCGGATCCCGCGTCGTTTGCCGTCCGGTGTCGAGCGTCCGCCCGACACCGGCTCCAGCAGGGGTGGCCTCGCCCGTCCTCCGGTCGATCGCGTCCGGTCCGTGCCCGCGGTCGATCCCCGGCTGCGCCGCTCCTCTTCCCGGCGCCGCGCCTCGGCCAGGAACACGCCCGTCCCCTGAGGCTAGGGGGATGGGGGCTCCTCGAAGCCGGGCAACCACTCCGTCAACTCGTCCCGCAGCCGCACCGTCGCATTCAACTGGCACAGCACCCCGATGGTGCTCAGCGTCACCCGGTGTATCAGCAGGTACGAGGGAGGGAGGTTCAACTGCTTGCCCAGTTGGTGGGCTGGGGAACGGGGGTCGGCAATGCGGGCCGCCTGGGCACGCATCCAGCCGCGGGTGAAGTCGAACGCGTCCGCCTCGGCCGGCTCGATGATCGGCAGGAGGTACTCCAGGACCGCATCAGGGTCGAGCTCGACGGATTCCTTGACGAAGCCTTCCGTGCGCAGTGTTCCGTAGACCGCTTCGGCCTCGCCGGCGAGCGCCATCCGCAGACAGGTGCCGATCGTCTCCGGCAATCCACCCGGAAGCCGGTCCACGGTGCCGAAGTCAAGGACGCCGAGCCGCCAGGCCTCCGGTCCCTCGTCCGCCCCGGTGCCGGGCAGCAGCCGGAAGTTCCCCGGATGCGGGTCGGCGTGCAGGAGACCGGTGCGTGCCGGTCCGGAGAAGAGGAACCGCGCCAGGAGCTGACCCGCACGGTCCCGCTGGGCCTCGGTGCCGTCCGCGATCACCTCCGCCAGGGGGACCCCGTCCATCCACTCGGTCACCAGGATCTGTTCCGATTGGTGCACCACCGCGGGCACCACCACGTCGGGGTCGTTCGAGAACTCCTCCGCATGGGCCTGCTGGGCCTCTGCCTCCAGGGCGTAGTCCAACTCCTCGGCAACCCGGTCCCGCATCTCGGCGATCAGGGGTTTGACGTCCATGCCGGGAACGAGCGGCCCGAGCAGGCGGACGAAGCGGCTCAGCTGCGTCAGGTCCGAGAGCAGTGCTTCCCCGGCACCCGGGTACTGCACCTTGACCGCCACCTCGCGCCCGTCGTGCCACACGGCGCGGTGCACCTGCCCGATCGAAGCCGCCGCCGCCGGCTTGTCCTCGAACTCCAGGAACAACTCGCGCCATTCGGAACCGAGCCGCTCCTCCAGGGCCGCGTGCACCGCTCGCGTCGGCATCGGCGGGGCGGCATCCTGCAACTTGGTCAGCGTCGCCCGGTACGGCCCGGCGACCTCCTCCGGGAGGGCCGACTCGAAGACGGACAGGGCCTGCCCGAACTTCATCGCCCCGCCCTTGAGTTCGCCCAACACCTTGAACAACTGCTCGGCCGTCCGCTGCTGGAGCTCACGGGCGACCACTTCGGCAGACCTGCCGCCGATCCGCTTGCCCAGCCCCCAGGTGGCCCGGCCGGCGAAGCCCAGGGGCAACGCGGCCAACTTGACGGTCCTGGTGACCGCCTTCCGGGGAAGATCAGACATGCGCTCCTCCAAAACCCAGACTGCAGTGCCGCGCAGGGCCGTTACCCCGCCATTGTGTCCTGCCCGGTCCCGACGGCCGAGGCGCACTCCCGCTCTCCGCCGCGCGCCGCCCCGCAGGGACAGGCCGGGTGCGGTCTCCATCGCTCCGTGCGCCACTGCAACAGAGGCAGCGAGGTCTCCCAGCGGGCTCCGGCGCTCAGCGGGAGGTCACCGTCCAGGAAGGACAGGGCATGTGCGGCGGCCAGTCCGGCCACCGCAGTGGAGAGGCCGAGGTCGCAGGCGGGCAGTGGGTGCGGGGCACCGGAGCGCCACTGGGCGAGCATCAGCGGAGTGGCCGGGTCCCGGTCGGTCCGCTCCTCCTGGAAGCAGCGCGCGCATGCGGTGTCACCCGGCAGGACGAGCGGCCCGACGCTCCCGGTGGCCTCCAGGACGCCCGCGTACAGGTGGGGGGTGCCCGTGGAGAGCCAGGGTTCGGCGGGGAGCGGATCGGGCACGTACGCGCCGAGGCCGTCCCGCGGTGTCACCACCACGAGTGACAGCCGGGGACCGTCCGCCCCTTCACCCGGTCCGTACCGTTTCCGTGTGCCTCCCGGACCACCCGGACCCTTCCGCGCGTCCCCTCCGCCAGCTCCCGGCGGGCGGGCGGAGGGCCCCCGGACCCAGCGGCCGACGAGGCGCCGGGCCGCCGTCGACCGGCGCTCGCCGACGGACTCGACCGGAAGGCCGCCGGGAGCCGTCTCCCAGGGCTCGACCCGGCCCGAGTCCAGCACCTCGACCGTGCCCACCCCGGCCGCGGCCAACAGGGCCGCCACCATCGTCCCCACCCGACCCGCGCCCCGGACCTGGACCCGCAGACTCCGTCGGGCCGCCAGGGTCCGTGCCGCCCGCTCCGGCTCGGGATGGACGACGGAGAGGGAAGCGAGGTCCGCGCGGAGCGGATCGAGGGCCACGTCCACCGCGCCCGCGACCGGGCCGGCCTTCCCGGGACGTCCGGTCGCGGCGTCGGTGAGCAGCCCGGCCGACTCCAACCGTCCCAGCAGCGCGTCCAGATGTCCGTCCGGGAGTCCGTGCGCCCGTGCCTCGGCCCGCAGCAGCGCGGTCCCGCGGGTGCCGTCGAGCAGTCCGAGCACCGCCCCCGTTTCCGGCCCGATGGGATCGAGCACCACTGCGTGCGCGGGAGTGACGCCGAACTGGATGCGGTGCAGGCTCCGCCAGGCCCGCCGCAGTGCCGGTTTCACCATCGGATGCATTTTCCGCCCCCGTTCTCGGTCGTCCATGAACCGCATTCATGATCGACAGCGATCTTTCCGCCGTCCCGGGATGAGAATGCCCCGCGGCCGTGACGGTCGCCGAAAGTTGTCCACAGGTCGGGGCGTTCATCATTCGAATAGGGCGCAGTGGGGTGGGATCGTTTCCGAAACGACTCCGCGGACGGGGACGTACTCGGACGGCAGCGGGTAACGTCGGGGCCGTGCCCGCCGACCCACAGCGCAGCGTGACCGACGAACCGTCCCGAGAGTCCGGAGCGAGCGCCGTCGAGGTCCGCCGAAGTCCGCGGCGACGCAGGACCGTCTCGGCCTACCGCGAGGGCGACCGCACCGTCGTGCTCATCCCGGCCCGCATGTCCGAGGCGGAGGAGCGCCGTTGGGTCGGGGTCATGCTGGACAAACTCGCCGCCCAGGAGCGCCGCGGCGTCCTCGGTGACCGCGAGCTCACCGAGCGGGCGCTGCGCCTGTCGGAGCAGTACCTCGGCGGTCGGCCCCGGCCCGCCTCCGTGCGCTGGGTGACCAACCAGAACACCCGCTGGGGCTCCTGCACCCCGTCGGAGGGCAGCATCCGCCTCTCCCACCGGCTCCAGGGCATGCCCGAATACGTCGTCGACTACGTCCTCCTGCACGAGCTGGCCCACCTCCTCGTGCCCGGCCACGGCCCGCGCTTCTGGCGACTCCTGGAGGCGTACCCCCGCACCGAGCGGGCACGCGGCTATCTGGAGGGAGTGGTCGCCGCGCACCCGCCGCACCTTCCGGCAGTGCGCGGGGAGTGACGGCACCGTCGCGGTTTTGTCGATTCCGTACCGAAAGCGACCTGCCCTGTCTCGATGTCGCACGCAGCGGATAGCCTGTCGCGAACATTCGCCATTCGGGATGGGGGACGGTCGTTACGCATGGCCAGGGAATTCCAACGCGGCCACAAGGCCAAGATCAGTGATCTGACCGCGGGGACCGATCTGTACGTCGGGGTGCAGATCGCCGCTCCCGGACTGACGTTCGACATCAGTTGTTTCGGTCTTGACGCCGACGAGCAGCTCTCCGACGACCGCTACTTCGTCTTCTTCAACCAGCCGAAGTCGCCCGAGGAATCCATTCAACTGCTCGGCGCGCAGTCCGGTGACACCGAGTCCTTCCGCGTCACCCTCGACCGCATCCCCGCGCACGTCCACAAGCTGTCGTTCACCGCGACGATCGACGGCGCCGGCCAGATGTCCCAGGTGGGACCCGGCTACCTGCGGATCGTGGCGGGCGGCGAAGAGGTGGCCCGGTACGCCTTCACGGGCGCGGAGTTCAGCACCGAGCGCGCGGTCATGCTCGGTGACTTCTACCTCAAGGACGTGTGGCGGTTCGCCGCCGTGGGCCAGGGCTTCGACGGCGGTCTGGAGGCACTCCTGCGGAACTTCGGCGGCGAAGTCGCCGAGGACGAGCCCGCCGCCGCACAGCAGCAGGCCGCGCCGCCCGCCTTCGCCCCGCCGCCGCAGACGGCGACGCCGCCGGCCTTCGGCGTGCCCGCCCCCGCCCCGGCCCCCGCCGCCACCGACCCCGCCGGTCCCCCCTGGCGCCCCCGCCGCCGTTCCTCCCGGCGCACGCCCCACCGGCCCCTGTGCCCTCCCCGGCAT
>NZ_JBHYMK010000045.1:0-65484 GCF_042743065.1 Streptomyces sp. NPDC058872 | reverse complement strand
CCAGCTCAGTTCGAACCGCCGGTCCGGCCGCCCCGGGAACGTTCCCGGGGCGGCCCTCCGCCGCGCTGCGGCGCGTCAGGCGCCGCGCAGGACGGCGCCGGTGCGTTCGGTGGCCAGGGCCACCGCCGCGTCGCGGGCCGCGCTGGCCTCGTCGACGGTCAGCGTGCGGTCCGGGGCGCGGAACTTCAGCGCGTACGCCAGGGACTTGCTGCCCTCTCCGAGCTGGTCACCGGTGTAGACGTCGAACAGTCGGATGGACTCCAGGAGCTCCCCCGCGCCCTCGGTGAGGGCGGCCTCGACCTCGGCGGCCGGCACACCGTGGGCGACGACCAGGGCGACGTCCTGGGTGGCGACCGGGAAGGAGGAGATCCGGGGCGCCTTCACGGGCCCCTCGTTCGCCTTCTCCAGCAGGTCCAGGTCGATCTCCATGGCGCAGCTGCGGGCCGGCAGGCCGAAGGCCTTCACGACGCGCGGGTGGAGCTCGCCGGCGTGGCCGACGAGGACCTTCTCGCCGTCGACCTCGACGTGGAACGCGGCACAGCGGCCGGGGTGCCAAGGAGCCTGCTGGGCAGCGCTGACGATCAGCTCGACCCCGGCCCCGGTGGCGACGGTCCGGGCGGCCTGGACCGCGTCCGCCCAGTCGGACGGACGGCCCTTGCCCCACCAGCCGGCCTGCTCGCGCGAACCGGCGAGGACCACCGCGGCGTGGCGCGGCTGCACGGGCAGCGCGGCATTGACGCCGGCGAACTCCTCGTCGGTGGGACGACGGTCGACCGGAAGCCGAACGGCGATGCGCGGCTCTCCTTCGGGCCGGAAGACCAGACCGGTCTCGAAGAGCGCCAGGTCGTGGCTGCCGCGGCTGTCGTTGCGGCGGAGCGCGCCGAGCAGCCCCGGGAGGAGCGTCGTGCGCAGCGCGGGCTCCTCGTCGGAGAGCGGGTTGACCAGCTTCACGAGGCGGCGGCGGGCGTCGTCCGCGTCGAGACCGAGGTGGTCGAGGGCCTGCTCCCCGATGAACGGGTAGTTCAGCGCCTCGACGTAGCCGGCGCCGGCCAGGCCGCGCCCCACCCGGCGGTGGACGCGCTGGCGCTCGGTGAGCCCGCGGCCGGCCGGCGGCTTCGGCAGCGTGGAGGGCAGGTTCTCGTAGCCCTCCAGCCGGATGACCTCTTCGGCGAGGTCGTTCGGCTCGCTGAGGTCGGGGCGCCACGACGGCACGGTGACGACGAGCTCGTCCTGGCCGTAGACGTCGCAGCCGACCTCCTGGAGGCGGCGGACCACGGTCTCGCGGCCGTAGTCGACGCCCGCGATCCTGTCCGGGTGGTTCGCCGGCATGGCGATCGTCCGCGGCGCGGACGGGGCCGTGACCTCGGTGACCCCGGCCTCGGCCGTACCGCCGGCGAGCAGCACGAGCAGGTCGACGCAGCGCTGCGCGGCAGCGGCGGCGGCCTGCGGGTCGACACCGCGCTCGAAGCGCTTGGACGCCTCGGAGGACAGCTTGTGGCGGCGTGCCGTGCGGGCGATCGAGATCGCGTCGAAGTGCGCGGCCTCGATGACGACCTCGGAGGTGCCGGTGACGATCCCGGTCTCGGGGTCGGTCTCGGGGTCGGCGATCTCCGTGTTGGCTCCGCCCATGACGCCCGCGATGCCGATCGGGCCGCGGTTGTCGGTGATGACGAGGTCAGCGGCGTCCAGGACCCGCACGGTGCCGTCGAGGGTGGTGATCTTCTCGCCGGCTTCGGCGCGGCGGACCCCGATGGGGCCGTCGAGCCGGTTGCGGTCGTAGGCGTGCAGCGGCTGGCCGAGCTCCAGCATCACGTAGTTGGTGATGTCGACGGCCAGCGAGATCGGACGCATGCCGGCCTTCTGGAGGCGGCGCTGCAGCCAGATCGGGGAACGCGCCTCGGGCTCCAGACCGACGACGGTGCGCGCGGTGAAGCGGTCGCAGCCGATCGGCTCGGTGATCTGGACCGGGTAGCCGTACGAGTTCGGCGCGGGCACGTCGAGCAGCGCCGGGTCGCGCAGCGGCAGGCCGTAGGCGGTGGCCGTCTCGCGGGCGACACCGCGCATCGAGAGGCAGTAGCCGCGGTCCGGGGTGACGGCGATGTCGAGGACCTCGTCGAACAGTTCCAGGAGGACCGTGGCGTCGGTGCCGATCTCGTGCTCCGGCGGCAGCACGATGATGCCGTGCGTGCCGTCGTCGCCCATGCCGAGCTCGTCGCCGGAGCAGATCATGCCGCGGGAGACGCGGCCGTACGTCTTGCGCTCGGCGATCCGGAAGTCTCCGGGGAGCACGGCGCCGGGCAGGGCCACGACGACCTTGTCGCCCTCGGCGAAGTTCCGGGCGCCACAGATGATCTCCTGGGGCTCGCCGGTGCCGTTGGCCTGGCCGACGTCGACGGTGCAGAAGCGGATGGGCTTCTTGAACTCCGTCAGCTCCTCGATGGTGAGGACCTTGCCGACCACCAGCGGGCCGGTCAGGCCGGCACCGAGCTGCTCGACGGTCTCGACCTCGAGGCCTGCCGAAATGAGCTTGGCCTGGACGTCACGGCCGGTCTCCGTCGCCGGCAGGTCGACGTACTCCCGCAGCCAAGAAAGCGGGACCCGCATCAGATCTCCATCCCGAACGGCCGGGTGAACCGGACGTCACCCTCGACCATGTCTCGCATGTCTTCGACGTTGTGGCGGAACATCAGCATCCGCTCGATGCCGAACCCGAAGGCGAATCCGCTGTACTTCTCGGGGTCCACTCCACAGGCGACCAGCACCTTGGGGTTGACCATGCCGCAGCCGCCGAGCTCGATCCAACCCTCGCTGCCGCAGGTGCGACAGGGACGGTCCGGGTTGCCGACGGACTCGCCGCGGCAGACGTAGCAGAGCATGTCCATCTCGGCGGACGGCTCGGTGAAGGGGAAGTAGTTGGGCCGCAGCCGGGTCTTCATGTCCGAGCCGAAGAGCGCCTGGACCATGTGGTCGAGGGTGCCCTTGAGGTCGGCCATGGTCAGGCCCTCGTCGACGGCCAGCAGCTCGATCTGGTGGAAGACCGGAGTGTGCGTGGCGTCGAGCTCGTCGGTGCGGTAGACGCGGCCGGGGCAGACGACGTAGACCGGGGGTTCCCGGTCGATGAGCGTGCGGGCCTGCACCGGCGAGGTGTGCGTACGGAGCACGACGCCGGACTCGTCGCCCGTGGTCCCCTCGGGGCCCTGGACGAAGAAGGTGTCCTGGGTCTGGCGCGCCGGGTGGTCCGGGACGAAGTTGAGGGCGTCGAAGTTGAACCACTCCGCCTCGACCTCGGGTCCCTCGGCGACCTCGTACCCCATGGAGACGAACACGTCGGCGACGCGCTCCATGAGGGTGGTCAGCGGGTGTCGGGCGCCGGCCGGGACGCGGTCGTACGGCAGCGTGACGTCAACGGCCTCCTCCACGAGGACGCGGGCGTCGCGCTCGGCCTCCAGCTCGCCCTGACGGGCGGCGAGCGCCTTGGAGACGACGCCGCGGGCCTGGCCCACGAGCTTTCCGGCGGCTGCCTTCGCCTGCGGGGGGAGGGCGCCGATCTCCCGGTTGGCGAGCGCCAGCGGCGAGGTGCCACCGGTGTGCGCGGTCTTCGCGTGCGCGAGCGCGTCGAGGTCGCCCGCGGCGGCGAAGGCGGCGAGCGCCTCGTCCCGCATGCGCTCGATCTCTTCCGGTTTCAGTGCCTCGACCTCAACCGGATCGTACGACTTATTGGGTGCGGACATCTCTTCCCGTGCTTCCGTTGGCTGGCTGGGCGGCCCCGCTCGACGTCAAGGGCGCAAACGTGCCAAAGGACGAGTCTAACGGGGCGCAGGGACGCGGATGAGCCCGTGGGCGACCCGGGCGGCTCCTGATCTCGTACGGTCTCGCCTGCTGAGACGTCAGAGGAGATGGGCCGGGGTGCCGACGGGCAGGATAAATCGGAACTCGGCCCCGCCGCGGGGGCCCCGTCCGACGGTGATGGTGCCGCCGTGGGCCTCGACGACGCCCTTGACGATGTAGAGGCCGAGGCCCGTGCCGCCGCGTTTGCTTCCCCGCCAGAACCGGGTGAAGACGCGGCCCATCGACGCTTCGGGGATGCCGGGTCCCTCGTCGCTCACGGTGACCTCCGTCCCCTCTTCCCCGTCGTCGCCCAGTCGGGTGGGCCCCACCTCGATGGTGACGGTTCCGTCGCCGTGGCGCACCGCATTTTCGAGGAGGTTCCCGAGGATCTGGTCGATCTTGTCGGGATCGGCCCAGAGCGCGGGCAGCTGCGGTCTGATCCGTACGAAGAAGCGGTCCGGGGACTGGCCCGCGGTGGTGTGCACATGGATGTGCCTGCCGATGGCGGCGGCGATGTCGACCGGCTGGCGGCGCACTTCGAGACGGCCGGAATCGATCCTGGAGATGTCGAGGAGTTCGGCGATGAGTCGCTTGATGCGACCCGCGTCGGCATCGACGGTCTCCAACATGAGCCGCTTCTGCTCGTCGTTGAACCGTTCCCACTTGTCGAGCAGGGTGGCGGTGAAGCCCTTCACCGAGGTGAGCGGGGAGCGCAGCTCGTGGGCGACGGTGGCGATGAGCTCGGCGTGACTGCGCTCGGTGCGACGACGCGCCTCGGTCCCGCGCAAGGAGACCACGACCCTGCGGACGGGCCCGGTGGGGTGCTCCCTGACGTAACGGGCGGAGACGAGGACCTCGCGGCCGCCGGGAAGCAGTAGGTTGCGTTCGGGCTGACCGCGGCGGGTGGCGAGACCTCCGTAGGGATCGACCAGCGGCCACCAGCGGCGCCCCTTGAGGTCCTCCAGCGGCAGCGCCTCGTCGAGGAGGAGGCCGAGGGCCCGGTCGCGGGGGACGGCGGTGATCCGGCCGGCTGCGGCGTTGAAGCAGACGACGCGGCCGGTCTCGTCGGCGATGACGAGACCGTCGGGCAGGTCGTCGGGTTCGAGGCCGGCGAAAGCCGAGCCCGCCCCCGGATCCGGCGGTTCCGGGGCGTGCGGCGCGCTGCTCCGTGCTTGTGCGGGACTGTCCGTGCCGACCGTCATCCCCGTTCCCCACCCCTCCGTTCAGCGCAGTGGGCCCCGAGTGCGCCACTCTACTGGGCGGGGAGGACCGCGTGGGCCCTCAGCCGGAGGTTCGGGGGCGCTGGGCGCGTGCGGAGGCGTAGAGGCAGACCGCGGCGGCGGTGGCGAGGTTGAGGCTCTCGGCCTTGCCGTGGATCGGGACGCGGACGACGGCGTCGGCGAGCGCCCGGGTCTCTTCGGGCAGCCCCCAGGCCTCGTTGCCGAAGATCCAAGCGGTGGGACCGCCCATGGTCCCTGCGTCGAGTTCGTCGTCGAGGTCGTCCTGACCGGCCCCGTCTGCGGCGAGGACCCGCACGCCGGCTTCCTTCAGTCCGGCGACGGCCTGCTCGACGGGGACGCCGACGGCCACCGGCAGGTGGAAGAGGGAACCGACGGAGGCGCGCACGGACTTGGGGTTGTAGAGGTCGACCGAGGCGTCGGTGAGGACCACGGCGTCGGCGCCGGCCGCATCGGCACAGCGCAGCACGGTGCCGGCGTTCCCGGGGTCGCGGACGTGGGCGAGGACGGCGACCAGCTTGGGCCGGGCCGCGATGATCTCCTCGAACGGCGAGTCGAGGAACCGGCAGACGCCGACGAGCCCCTGCGGGGTGACGGTCTGGGAGACCTCGGCGAGGACGGCGTCGGAGGCGAAGTGGACGCGGGCGCCGGCAGCGCGGGCGGCGTCGACGATGGCGGCGTAGCGCTCGGCGGCCTCGACCGTGGTGAAGAGCTCGACGAGGGTGGGTTGTCCGGTGCTGCCGCGGTGCTCCACGGCCTCGCGGACGGCCTGCGGCCCCTCGGCGATGAAGAGGCGGTCCTTGCCCCGGAAGTTGCGCTTGGCGAGCCGCCGTGCGGCGACGACGCGCGGGGAACGCGGGGAGATCAGCTCGGGGGTGGCCATGGGGTGCGGCGGTTCTCTCTTCGGGGCCGGGGCCCTTCGGCCGGACGGCCGGTCGGGCCGGTGGCGCTACGGGCCGGAACTACGGGTGTCGGGGGGCCGACGCACCCGGACCCGCAGGCGCGAGCGCGCTTGCGGGTCCGGGCAGAGGTACTGCGGGCCTGGAAGATCAGGCGGCGGCCTTCGGGGCGTTGACGTCGGCCGGGAGGGCCTTCTGCGCGACCTCGACCAGCGCGGCGAACGCGTTGGAGTCGTTGACGGCCAGCTCGGCGAGGATCTTGCGGTCCACCTCGATGTTGGCGGCCTTCAGACCCTGGATGAGGCGGTTGTACGTCATGCCGTTCAGGCGGGCAGCGGCGTTGATGCGCTGGATCCACAGCTGACGGAAGTCACCCTTGCGCTTCTTGCGGTCGTTGTAGTTGTAGACCAGCGAGTGGGTGACCTGCTCCTTGGCCTTGCGGTACAGGCGCGAACGCTGACCGCGGTAGCCGGAGGCCTGCTCGAGGATCGCCCGGCGCTTCTTGTGGGCGTTGACTGCCCGCTTGACGCGTGCCACTTCTTACTCCTTGTAGCGGGGTCGTGGTGGTCCTCACACGACCCGAAAAAACGGATGGGTCCCGGTCTGTGCCGGATGCCCTCGTCGCCGAGGGCGGGAGATCAACTCAGATGCCCAGCATCTTCTTGATCTTGGCGGAGTCACCCGGGGCCATCTCGGCGTTGCCGGTGAGGCGACGCGTCAGCTTGGACGACTTGTGCTCGAGCAGGTGGCGCTTGCCGGCGCGCTCCCGCATGATCTTGCCGGAGCCGGTGACCTTGAAGCGCTTCTTGGCACCGGAGTGCGTCTTGTTCTTCGGCATGGCGCCGTTCTCTCCTCGTCAGTGGCGCTCCCCCGGTGCGGGCACCGGTCAGCCGGGAGCGTCATTCTTCGATTGGGTGGGACCGGGCGGAACCCGGGGGCTGCCGGGAGGGCAGCCCCCATGGATCACGCCTCGGCGTTCTCGGCCGGGGTCTCGGCCGGGGTCTCGGCGGCGGCCTCGGGCGTCCCGCCCTGGCGCTCCGCCTTGCGCGCGGCCTGGGCCTCGCGAGCCTCGGCCATGGCCTCGGTCTTCTTCTTGTGCGGACCGAGAACCATGATCATGTTCCGGCCGTCCTGCTTCGGGTTGGACTCGATGAAGCCGAGCTCCTGGACGTCCTCTGCGAGGCGCTGGAGGAGTCGGTAACCGAGCTCCGGGCGGGACTGCTCACGACCACGGAACATGATCGTGATCTTGACCTTGTCGCCCTGCTTGAGGAACCGGACGACATGACCCTTCTTGGTGTCATAGTCGTGCGGGTCGATCTTCGGCCGGAGCTTCATCTCCTTGATGACCGTGTGCGCCTGGTTCTTGCGCGCCTCACGGGCCTTCATGGCCGACTCGTACTTGAACTTCCCGTAGTCCATGAGCTTGCACACGGGCGGGCGGGCGTTCGCCGCGACCTCAACCAGGTCGAGGTCGTACTCCTGAGCGAGCTCCAGGGCCTTGGCAAGCGGCACAATGCCGACCTGCTCGCCACTGGGGCCGACAAGACGCACCTCGGGAACGCGAATCCGCTCGTTGATGCGGGGCTCGGCGCTGATGGATCCTCCTCGGTAGCACCACGCGACCGCCTTGGCGGACGGACACGTCACGTGAAACTGTTGAAACCAACCGAGCCGACGGCACGAAAAAAGCCCCGGACGGTACACAGGCGGGGCTCCACGGAAAACCGGAGCACCACCACGGTGAACCGCGGGGCGCACATCGGGCGGCTCCATCGTCCGTACGGAACGATGGGCGCCACCTGACCGGTGACCCGCCACCCGCAGGGGTGGTCAGGTGGGAGTACGGAGCCTCCACTTGTGGGCCGGGCACAGAGGTGTCCGGCCGGTCGTTACATAAGGTTAGCAGGACCCGGCGGTCTCCGCTAACCGTGGACCGTCATATCGTGTGGGGCATGAGCGAGACGCCCCCGAACGAGTCAACGGCCCCCTCCGACACCCCCGACTTCGAATCCATGACCCGCGACATCGCCGAGGTCCCGGCGGTCGAGGTGATCGTGACCGTCGCCGTCAACCTGATGAGCGCCGCCGCCGTGAAGCTCGGGCTCACCGAGGAAGGCGAGAAGCACAAGGACCTCGACGAGGCGCGCAAGCTGGTGCACGCGCTCGCCGGCCTCCTGGACGCCAGTGCGACGGAGGTCTCCTCCTTCCACGCGGCGCCCCTGCGGGACGGCCTGAAGTCCCTCCAGCTCGCCTTCCGCGAGGCCTCCCTGGTCCCGGACGAGCCGGGCCAGGGCCCCGGCGAGAAGTACACGGGGCCGGTGTACGGCTAGGAAACGGCTACCGCTTCACGTAGAAGGGCTCGCCCGGGGGCGTGGCCTCGGCCGGCAACAGCGCCAGGTCGAGACCCCGCACCAGGCGGGCCCTCAGGGTTTCGTCGCCGGCCAGGGCGCGGGCCACCCGCTGGGCTGCCTCCGCCGGGGCGGCGTCCGCCGCGAGGACCAGGGCGACGGTGCCGTCGGCCGCGCCCGGACCCAGATGGGCGCGGAGCACCGTGGGCTCGGCCGCGACCACGGCGCGCACGGCCTCCCGCACCACCGGGTCGTCCAGCGGATCGGTGCTGGTGCGGCCCTCGGCGAGGGCGAGCAGGGCGGAACCGGTCAGCTGGTACGGCACGGGACCCGCGAGGTCGAGGACGAGGGTGTCCGCCTTCTCGTGGGCGACGGCCTGGAGCGCCTGGTGGAGGGGGACCGCCACCGGGCGGGCCGCAGGGTCCCAGAGGGCGAGCGCGGCGATCGAAGTGAAGGCGGGCAGGGCCCGTCGGTCGCCGGCCGTCAGCGTGGGGACCGCCATGTCGCTGGTCTTCTCCTGCTTGAGCCCGGTCTCGGGGTCGATCTCGACCTCCCCGAGGACGGCCACGACCGGCACCAGCAGCCGGGCCCCCTTGAGGGCTTCGAGGACCGGGCCGTGGGCGGTTCTGTCCTCCGCCCAGGCCGCGAGGGCCGCCGCGAGCTGCGGGTCGGCCGTGCCGTCGTCGTCGGAGAAACCGGGGTCCGGAATGTTCTTGAGCGCCACGCACCGAGCCTAGCCGCCGGTCCCGGTCGACCGGACACCCCCCGGCCTCAGGGGGTTCGCCGGGTCCGCACGAGCAGCAGGGCGGTGAGGAGCAGCAGGACCCCGAGGCCGCCGGCAGCGGGGGCCAGCAGGCCGAAGCCTCGGCCGTCCTCCGCCGCGGGAAGGGGGCCGGGCCCGAAATACGGGTCCCGGTAGCCGGCGGTCCTGCTCACGGGGTCGCCTCCCTCGATCCGGCCGCCGGCCTCGATCGCGGCGGCCGGGTCGACCGTCCCGTACCCCTTGGCGTCGCTGCGCCCGCCCTTCGGCCGGTCCCGGGCGGTGTCGGTGAGCAGGCTCTTGACCTGGGCCGGGGTGAGGTCGGGGTGCGCGGAGCGCACCAGGGCGACGGCACCGGAGACGAATGCGGCTGCGGCGCTGGTGCCCCAGCCCTCGTAGTAACGGCGGTCCGGGTCGGCGATGACGATGTCGTCGCCGGGAGCGCTGACGGTGGCGTACCAGCGGCGGGTGGAGAAGGCGGCGTGGGTGCCGTAGCGGTCGACGGCGGTGACGGCGATGACGCCGGGGTAGGCGGCGGGGTAGGAGATGTGGTCGCCCTTCTCGCCGCCGTTGCCGGCCGAGGCCACGACGGAGACGCCCTTGGCGAGCGCGTACCGGACGGCGGCGTCCTCGCCCGCATCGGGGTGGGCGGACTTGGAGTCGTCGCCGAGGGAGAGGTTGATGACGTCGGCGCCGTGGTCGGCGGCCCAGCGGATGCCCTCGGCGAGGGCGGTGCCCCGGGACTTGCGGGCCTTGGCCCGGGCGCCGTCGGTGGACTCCAGGATGACCCGCACGGGGAGGATCCGGACCTCGGGGGCGATGCCGAGGACTCCGTCCTGGGCACCGGGGCCGTGGCCGTGGCCGGCGATGATGCCGGCCATCGCGGTGCCGTGACGGGCCCAGGCCCGCTCGCCCTTCGACGCCCCGAAGCCGACGAGGTCGTGTGCGGGGAGGACGGATCCCACGAGGTCCGGGTGGTCGGCGTCGACGCCGGTGTCCAGGACCGCGACGGTGATGCCCTCGCCCTTGGTGGTGCGCCAGGCCTCCTCGGTGTGGAGGGCTTCGAGGCCCCACTGGCGGGCCCGGATCGTGTCGGCGTGTGCGGGGGAAGTGGTGGCGGGCAGCACGGAGAGGAGGGCGGTGAGCAGGGCGACCGCAGCGCCACGGGCGCGGCGTCGGCTGGGACGGATCACCGGGCGTTCTCCTTGGCGGCCGCGGCCGTGGTCGCGGCCGTGCGCAGCAGTCCCACGAGGCGTTCGGTGATGCCCTTGGCCTCGTGGCCGAGGCCGGCCTGGGAGGCGGCGTCGGTGCGCTGTGCGGTCATGGCGAGGTCGGCGAGCAGCGGGCCGCCGTCGACCGTCCGCCCGTCGGCGAAGCCGGAAACCGCGGTGACGACGACGGGGAGGTCGGTGGGGGCGTCCCACCACCAGGCGGCGCGCTGCGGCGGGCCGAACCGGGCGGCGACGGTGCCGGGGCCGGAAAGGGCCGGGGGGACGTCCGCTCCGAGGCGGGGAGCGAGGTCCGTGCCGAGGGCCCCCTGGGCGGCGGCGTCGGCGCGGGTGAAGACCAGGCCGACGGTGATCACGCTGCTGGCGGTGGCGTCGGTGTAGGTGGCGCGCAGGACGCGCTCGCAGCCGAGCGGCTCGACGGCCGCGAGCAGGCCCCCGGCGAGGACCGCCGGCGTGCAGGCGGCGTCCGGGGCGACCACGATCCGGGTCCAGGTCCGGTCGGCACCGCCGGGACCGTCGCCGGGGCCCGCGAGGGTGCGGGGGAAGAGGGTGTCGACGGGGGCCTCGTGCCAGAGCTCCTTCGCCTCCGCGTAGCCGACGGGCTCCGCGGGCCCGGTGGGCTCGGCCGCCGCGAGCCAGACCCCGGCGAGGGATCCTCCGACGAGCCCGAGACCGAGCACCGTGCAGACGGCGACCGCGAGGGTCCGTCGCATGCTCCGCTGCCGGACGGACCGGAGGTCGGTGGTGCCGACCGGGACCTCCGGAGGCAGGGCACCGTGGCCGTGGTGGGCGTACGGGGGGAACTGCTGCGGCTGCACGGGAGCGGCCGGCAGTGGGGCGGGCGGAGCCGTGGACACGGCCGGTGCAGCGGCCGCCGGAGCGGACCCGGTCGCGGGCTCCCCGGGTACGGCCACGGGCGTCGGCGCGGGTGCGGCCAGGAACCCGGGTGGCGCCGGAGCAGCTGCCGGGGCGGTCATCGGGCGGGGCGGCGCGGACCGCGGGGCGGTGGCGGGCGCTGCTTCGACGGGTGGCCGGAGGGTGCGCACCGGGCGGAGCCGGGTCGTGCGCTCCCCTTCGTCCGTCGTCGGGAGCAGGGCTTCGGTGATGCGGGAGGTCGTGGGGTGGTGCTCGCTGGTCATCCCCGTCCCCGCTCGTCTCGACAATGTCCGTCACTCTACGGGCTGTTCCCCCGGGTGCGGGAACTCAGGGGCTACCCACCCGCAAACCGGTCTGGCAAGCTCGGGCCATGACTCCCCGTGCCGCCGACCGGGCCCGTTACGACCGGGCCACCGCCCATCTCGACGCGCCGGTGGCGATCGTCGACCTGGAGGCCTTCGACGCCAACGCGGCGGACCTCGTGCGCCGGGCCGGGGGCAAGCCGGTGCGGGTGGCGAGCAAGTCGGTGCGGTGCCGGGCCCTGCTGGAGCGGGTGCTCGCGCGGGACGGCTTCGCCGGGGTCATGTCGTTCACCCTCGACGAGTCGCTGTGGCTGGCGCGCGCGGGGTTCGAGGACGTGCTGCTGGCCTACCCCTCCGCCGACCGCTCCGGGTTCGGGGAACTCGCGCGGGATCCGAAGCTCGCCGCCGCCGTGACCGTGATGGTCGACGACGTGGCGCAGCTGGACCTGATCGACGCCGCCCGCGCGGGCGGGGCGGAGGAGGTGCGGATCTGTCTGGAGATGGACACCGCACTGCACCTGCTCGGCGGGCGGATGAGGGTGGGGGCCCGACGCTCACCGTTGCGGACCCCGGCCGGCCTGGCCGAGCTGGCCCGCTCCGTGGTGCGGCGGCCGGGGTTCCGGCTGGTCGGTTTGATGGCGTACGAGGGCCATGTCGCCGGGGTCGGGGACGCGGTCGCGGGCCGACCGCTGCGGTCCCGGGCGATCCGTTTCCTGCAGTCCGCGGCCCGCAGGGAGTTGGCGGAGCGCAGGGCGGCCGTGGTGCGGGCCGTCCGGGCGGTGGCGCCCGACCTGGAGTTCGTGAACGGCGGCGGCACGGGAAGCGTGCAGCACACGGCGGCCGAGGAGGCGGTGACGGAGATCGCGGCGGGCTCGGGGCTCTTCGTGCCGCGGCTCTTCGACAACTACACGTCCTTCTCGGGCCGACCGGCGGCGCTGTTCGCCCAACCGGTGGTGCGCCGTCCGGGCGTGGGCGTGGTGACGGTGCTCGGCGGGGGCTACCCGGCCTCGGGGGCCGCGGGCCCGGACCGGTTGCCCGTCCCGTACCTGCCGGAGGGGCTCCGGTACGACCCGCAGGAGGGTCCCGGCGAGGTGCAGACCCCGCTGTTGGGCTCCCCGGCCGACGACCTGCGGATCGGCGACAAGGTCTGGTTCCGCCACGCGAAGGCCGGGGAGCTGTGCGAACGGTTCGCGGACCTGCAGCTGGTCGAGGGCGACCGCATCACGGCGACGGTGCCCACGTACCGGGGCGAGGGGATGACCTTCCTCTAGAAGGCGTGACGGGCCCCGAGGAGGGGTGGAGGGCGCTGCTGGCCCGCGGATCCGGGCACGACCGCCTAGAAGACCGAGTCGACCTGGTCGGGGACGATGCTTCCGTCAGCGCGCCGGACCGGTTGTGCCGTGCCGTCGCCCGCCGTGTAGCCGGTGGTCGAGCACGGATACGGGCTCGGCTTCGGCTTCTTCGGTTCGATGAACATGGGGTTGACGAGCCAACGGCCGTCGCCGTTCTCGTAGGCCCGGCACATGAGTTCGTTCTTGTTGCGGTTCAGGACGAGCCGCAGCCCGGTGGCGTCCCGCAGGAAGGAGACGTCGGTGTCGGAGTCTCCCGCGGCGAAGACCGGGCGCCGGCCTGCCGGCTGGACGCGCTCGGCGGCGGCGCCGCGGACGCCGAAGACCTCCTGGTTGATCCAGCAGCGCTTGCCGTCGATGTAGGTGATCATCGTGTCCTCGCCGTCCCGTACGGTGCCGCAGCCCTTGAGGTGACCGGTGAGGCGGCCGTGTTCGGTGGTGTTGCGGATGCCGAGGGCGTGGGAGGGGTCGATGCCTACGCCCCGGGCCCAGACCTCCACGACGGGCTCGGGGGAGGCGGAGACGATCCACACGTCGAAGCCGGCGCCCTGGAGCGCACGGATCACGTCGCGCTGCTGGTCGTAGTAACGGATCCAGCCGGTGACCTGCCGACTGCCGACCCGCTGGGTGGCGCCCCGGGGCGCGGCGAGGTTCTCGGCACGGGCCGCGGCTGCGAAGGAGCGGACGTCACGGGCGGTCCAGCCGCGCAGGAGTTGGGCGAGCCAGGCGTACTGCGGCTCCATGCGGCGGTGGTCGTGGCCCGCGAAGGCGGTCTTGCCGTCGGTCGTGGAGCCCGAGCCGTAGACGGAGAGGAGCTCGTCGGCACAGCGGAGGTCGGTGGCGGTGGGCAGGGTGCGACCGCCGGTGGGGCAGGCGGCACCGAGGGCATCGGCGGCCTCGGGCGTGAGGTAGCGGCTGGTGGTGGACCAGTCTCCGTGGCGCGGAGGCCTGATGCGGTCGTTGCGGAGCAGCCAGTAGAAGGTGGCGTCGCCGACGTCGTTCTTGATGACGGTGTTGTCCCAGTCGAAGACGGCGACCGGCTTGTCGCCCTTGGGGCCCCGGTGCGCCGCGGCCTCGGCGCACCGGGCGGCGATCAGCTCGTCGAGGCGCGCCTTGTTGTCGCCGTACCAGCCCTCCGCGACGGTGAGGGTCGGGCAGTCACGGGGTCCGGCGGGTCGGGCGGCGGCGCTCGTCGTGGGGAGCAGGCCGGTCGCGGCGAGGAGCAGGGCCGTCGCGGCGGCCCTGGTGCGGAGCTTGCGGTGCATGGACGCTCTCCTGTCCGTGCGCACGCAGCCGGGCGCCTCGCGGCGCCCGGCTGCGTGGGGTGGGGGTCGGGGAGTGGCGGCGGTGGCGAGGTGCTAGAGCGGGGTGACGTACGCGCCGGAGATGCCTCCGTCGACGAGGAAGTCGGTGGCGTTGATGAAGGAGGAGTCGTCGCTGGCGAGGAAGGCGACCGCGGAGGCGATCTCCTCGGCCTCGGCGAAGCGGCCGACGGGAATGTGCACCAGGCGGCGCGCGGCGCGCTCGGGGTCCTTGGCGAACAGCTCCTGGAGGAGCGGAGTGTTGACCGGCCCGGGGCAGAGGGCGTTGACGCGGATGCCCTCGCGGGCGAACTGGACGCCCAGCTCGCGGGACATGGCGAGGACCCCGCCCTTGGACGCGGTGTACGAGATCTGGCTGGTGGCCGCTCCCATGATGGCGACGAAGGAGGCGGTGTTGATGATGGAGCCCCTGCCCTGGCGGCGCATGTAAGGCAGGGCGGCCTTGCAGCAGAGGTAGACGGAGGTGAGGTTGACGTCCTGGACGCGCTTCCAGGCCTCCAGTCCGGTTTCCAGGATGGAGTCGTCGTCGGGCGGCGAGATGCCGGCGTTGTTGAAGGCGATGTCGACGGAGCCGTAGGTGTCGAAGGCGACCTGGAAGAGGTTCTCCACCTCCTCGGGATCCGTGACGTCGACCTTCACGAAGGTGCCGCCGACCTCCTCCGCGGCGGCCTTGCCGGCCCGCTCGTCGATGTCGCCGCACACCACGTGCGCGCCTTCGGAGGCGAGGCGGCGGGCGGTGGCGAGGCCGATGCCGCTGCCGGCTCCGGTGATGACGGCGGTGCGGCCGACGAGGCGGCGGCAGACGATCTCTTCGGTGCTCACAGTGCGGGGCCCTCCGTGCTGATGAAGACGTTCTTGGTTTCGGTGAAGGCGGTCAGGGCGTCGGGGCCGAGTTCGCGGCCGAGGCCGGACTGCTGGTAGCCGCCGAACGGGGTCCAGTAGCGGACGCTGGAGTGGGAGTTGACGGAGAGATTGCCGGCCCGGACGGCTCGGGAGGTGCGCAGGGCCCGGCCGAGGTCCCGGGTCCAGATCGATCCGGACAGGCCGTACTCGGTGGCGTTGGCGAGGCGGACCGCATCGGCCTCGTCCTCGAAGGGCAGGACCACGGCGACGGGCCCGAAGACCTCCTCGACGGCGCAGGGGGCGTCCTCGGGAACGCCGGTGAGCACGGTCGGCGGAAACCAGAAACCGGGGCCTTCGGGGGCCTTGCCCCGGATGGCCTCGAGGTCGTCGGTCACGTAGGAGCGGACTCGGTCGAGTTGGCTGCGGGAGATGAGCGGACCCATCTGGGTGCGCTCGTCGAGCGGGTCGCCGACGAGGATCCCTTCGACGGCGGGGGCGAGGATGTCCAGGAAGCGGTCGTACGCGCTCCGCTGGACGAGGATGCGGGTGCGGGCGCAGCAGTCCTGGCCGCTGTTGTCGAGGAAGGACATCGGCGCCGCCGCGGCGGCGGCCTCCAGGTCCGCATCGGCGAAGACGATGTTGGGACTCTTGCCGCCGAGCTCCAGGGTGACTCGCTTCACCCGGTCGGCGCACTTCGCCATGATGCTCTTCCCCACCCGGGTGGAGCCGGTGAAAACGATCTTGGCAACGCCGGGGTGTTCGACGAGCGCGTTCCCGGCGATCGGTCCGGTGCCGGGCAGGACCTGGAAGAGGCCTTCGGGGAGGCCGGCGACCAGGGCGAGTTCGGCGAGGCGGAGCGCGGTGAGGGGGGTGGTCTCGGCCGGCTTGAGGAGGACCGCGTTGCCGGCTGCGAGGGCGGGGGCGGTGGCCCATGCGGCGATCGGCATGGGGAAGTTCCAGGGGGCGATGACGCCCACCACCCCGAGGGGTTCGAGGATCGTGATGTCGAGGCCGCCGGCCACCGGGATCTGGCGGCCGTTGAGGCGTTCGACTCCCCCGGCAGCGTAGTCGAGCAGGTCGCGGACGTTGCCGGCTTCCCAGCGGGCGTTGCCGATGGTGTGGCCCGCCTCGGTGACCTCCAGGCGGGCGAGTTCCTCGACGTGTTCGTCGACGACGGCGGCGAAGCGGCGGAGCAACCTGGCCCGGTCCGCAGGGGCGGCGGCGGCCCAGCCGCGCTGTGCGGCGGCGGCGCGGGAGACGGCGGCGTCGACGTCACCGGGGGTGGCGGCCGGGACGGTGGCGACCACCTCCTCGGTCGCCGGGTTCAGTACCTGGAGCAACTCGTTCCTCTCACTTCTCGCAGGGCGTTTCTCAGAGGCGTTCGAAGGAGCGGCGCAGCTCCCAGTCGGTCACCGCGGCGTCGAAGGCGTCGATCTCGACGCGGGCCATGTTCCGGTAGTGGGCGACGACCTCGGCGCCGAAGGCGGCCTTGGCGATCTCGCTGGTCTCCCAGAGCTCGGCGGCTTCGCGCAGCGTGGTGGGGACGTGCGCGTACTCGGCGGTGTAGGCGTTGCCGGCGCAGGGCGGGGGCAGTTCCAGGCGCTGCTCGATGCCGTGCAGTCCGGCCGCGATGAGGCCGGCGACCGCCAGGTAGGGGTTGACGTCGCCGCCGGGGAGGCGGTTCTCGAAGCGGGTGGAGCGGCCGTGGCCGACGACCCGGAGCGAGCAGGTGCGGTTGTCGTGGCCCCAGGCGACGGCGGTGGGGGCGAAGGAACCGGGTTGGAACCGCTTGTACGAGTTGATGTTGGGGGCGTACAGGAGGGAGAAGTCGCGCAGGGCGGCGAGCTGGCCGGCGAGGAAGTGCCGCATGGTCTCGGACATGCCGTGCGGGTCGTCGCCGGCCATCACGTTCCGGCCCTCGGCGTCCTGGAGGGAGAGGTGGATGTGGCAGGAGTTGCCCTCGCGCTCGTCGTACTTCGCCATGAAGGTGAGCGAGCGGCCCTCTTGGGCGGCGATCTCCTTGGCGCCGGTCTTGTAGACGGCGTGTTGGTCGCAGGTGACGAGGGCCTCGTCGTACTTGAACGCGATCTCGTGTTGGCCGGGGTTGCACTCGCCCTTGGCGGACTCCACGGTGAGACCGGCCCCGGTCATCTCGTTGCGGATGCGGCGCAGGAGCGGTTCGATGCGTCCGGTACCGAGGACGGAGTAGTCGATGTTGTACTGGTTGACGGGGGTGAGGCCGCGGTAGTGGGCGTCCCAGGCCTGCTCGTAGCTGTCCTTGAAGACGATGAATTCGAGCTCGGTGCCGACGTGGGCGGTGAGGCCGAGTTCCGCGAGGCGCTCCAGCTGGCGGCGGAGGATCTGGCGGGGCGCGGCGACGACGGGGGTGCCGTCGGCCCAGGCGAGGTCGGCCGTCACCATGGCGGTGGCTTCGTTCCAGGGGACGCGGCGGAGGGTGGTGAGGTCGGGGTGCATCGCGAAGTCGCCGTAGCCGCGGTCCCAGGAGGACATCTCGTATCCGTCGACGGTGTTCATCTCGGTGTCGACGGCCAGGAGGTAGTTGCACCCCTCGGTGCCGTGGCCGAGTACCTCGTCCAGGAAGAACGGTGCGGCGAACCGCTTGCCCTGGAGCCGCCCCTGCATGTCGGGGAAGGCCAGGACGACGGTGTCGATTTCGCCGCTCGCGACGAGGGCGCGCAGCTCCTCGACGGTGAGCGGGGGTGTGCGGTCTGCCACGGGACTGCTCCTCCTTCGGCGTGCCGGAAGCCATAAGGTATTGCGTTAGACCATTGCTTGGGAAGTCCTGGAGGAAGGGAAACGAGAACGTGGCCAGTACGAGTGAACCGGCGGACCGGCTGACGCCCGTGCTGCGCCCGGTGCGGGCGGGCAACGGCTTCGAGGAGGCCCTGGAACAGATCCTCCGGGTCGTACGGCTGGGCCTGGTGCCGGGCGGAGAGCGCCTGCCGGCCGAACGGGAGCTCGCCGACCGGATGGGGATCAGCCGGGTGACCCTGCGCGAAGTCCTCAAGGTGCTCCAGGAACAGGGGCTCGTGGAGAGCCGACGCGGCCGGTACGGCGGGACGTTCGTGCTGCCCCGCGCCCAGACGGCGGACGAGGACGAACTGCGCCGCCGGATCGCCGCGGTCGACGTGGAGGACACCCTGCGCTTCCGCGAGGTCCTGGAGGTGGGAGCGGCCGGACTCTGCGCCGCCCACGGCCTCGACCCGGCGGGGGCCGAACGCCTGAGGGCCGCCGCCGCGGCGACGAACGACGCCCCGCTGACCGAGTACCGCCGCCAGGACACCCTCTTCCACCTCACGCTGGCCGAGCTCTCCGGCTCGCCGACGCTGACGGCCCAGTACGCCGCGGTCCGCGCGACGGTGAACGACCTGCTGGACTGCATCCCCCTGCTCGTACGCAATCTGGAGCACTCCCAGCACCAGCACGCCGCCCTGGTGGAAGCGGTCCTGGACGGGGACGCGGACGCGGCGCGCGAGGTGATGCGGGAGCACTGCTCCGGCACGGCGGCACTGCTGCGGGGGTTCCTGACCTGAGGCGGCACCCCGGCGGCGTAACCCGAAAGTAACGCACGGGGGTTGCGCATCCCCTACGAGCGCCGCAAAGGTATGGGACCAATCCATTGGGCCCGTTGCGGGGAGCTGACGCTGCCATGACGCTCGAAGACACCACGCCGTCGAAGGACGACTACCTCGAACGCCGGACCTTGCGCCGCGGCAGCGCCGGCTGGCTGCTGCTGACCGGGCTCGGCGTGGCGTACGTCGTCTCCGGGGACTTCTCCGGCTGGAACATCGGCCTGTCGAAGGGGGGCTTCGGCGGACTCGCCGTCGCCACCGTCCTGATGGGCGCGATGTACGCCTGCCTGGTCTTCGCACTCGCCGAACTCTCCGCCATCCTGCCCACCGCGGGCGGCGGCTACGGCTTCGCCCGCCGGGCCCTCGGCACCTGGGGCGGCTTCCTCACCGGCACCGCGATCCTCATCGAGTACGTCCTCGCCCCCGCCGCGATCTCCATCTTCATCGGCGACTACGTCGAGTCCCTGGGGCTCTTCGGCCTGGAGTCCGGTTGGCCGGTCTACCTGGTCTGCTTCGCGCTCTTCATCGGGATCCACCTGTGGGGCGTGGGCGAGGCACTGCGCTTCAGCCTGATCGTGACGGCGATCGCGGTGGCGGCGCTCCTCGTCTTCGCGCTCGGCGCGTTCACCGACTTCCACGTGGACGGGCTGAACGACATTCCGGTCGACGGCGAGGCCTTCGGAGCGAACTCCTGGTTGCCGTTCGGCCTGCTCGGCATCTGGGCGGCGTTCCCCTTCGGGATGTGGTTCTTCCTCGGCGTCGAGGGCGTGCCGCTCGCCGCCGAGGAGGCCAAGGACCCGGTGCGGTCGATGCCGAAGGCGCTCGCGATCTCCATGGGCGTCCTGGTGCTCCTCGCCGTCATGACCTTCTTCGCCACCACCGGCGCACGCGGCTCGGCAGCCGTACAGGAAGCGGGCAACCCGCTCGTGGTGGCGCTCCAGGGCGACGGGGACCCGACCGCGCTCAGCCGCTTCGTGAACTACGCGGGCCTCGCCGGCCTGGTCGCGTCCTTCTTCTCCCTCATCTACGCCGGCTCCCGCCAACTGTTCGCCCTCTCCCGGGCCGGCTACCTGCCCCGCTTCCTCTCCCTGACCAGCCGTCGGAAGTCGCCGTACCTGGGGCTGCTCATCCCCGGAGCGATCGGTTTCGCGCTCGCCGCCGGGACGGGCGACGGGGCCCGGATGCTCAACATCGCCGTCTTCGGGGCGACCATCTCCTACGCCCTGATGGCGCTCTCCCACATCGTGCTGCGCCGCCGCGAGCCCGGGCTGCACCGGCCCTACCGCACGCCCGGTGGGGCGGCGACCTCGTCCGTCGCCTTCGTCCTGGCCCTCTCGGCCCTGGTCGCGACCTTCCTGGTGGACCGGACCGCGGCGCTCATGGCCCTCGGGGTGTACGTGATCGCCCTCGCCTACTTCGCGTTCTACAGTCGGCACCATCTGGTGGCCCGGGCGCCCGAGGAGGAGTTCGCGGCGCTCGCCGCGGCCGAGGCCGAACTCGAACGCGACTGATCCGCCCGCATCTCCGCAGCACTGGAGGAAGTTCCGTGACCAAGCCGCTCATCGGCATGACCACCTATCTGGACCAGGCGCGCTGGGGGGTGTGGGACATGACCGCGGCCCTGCTGCCGGCTCGCTACCCCCAGCTCGTGCGGGAGAGCGGCGGCCTCGCGGTGATGCTTCCGCCGGACGGGCCGGAGGCCGCGGCAGCGGTCGTGTCCCGGCTCGACGGCCTGGTCGTCGCGGGCGGGGCCGACGTCGAGCCCGCACGGTACGGGGCCGAGCCCGACCCGCGGACCGGACCACCGGCCCGCGCCCGGGACTCCTGGGAGCTGGCCCTGATCGACGCGGCCCTCGCCTCGGGAACCCCGCTGCTCGGCATCTGCCGGGGAATGCAGCTGCTCAACGTCGCCCTGGGCGGCACGCTGGTCCAGCACCTGGACGGGCACGCGGAGGCGGTCGGAGTGGTCGGGCGGCACGCGGTGAAGCCGGTGCCGGGCACCCGCTACGCCTCCCTGGTGCCCGAGCTCACCGAGGTCCCGACCTACCACCACCAGGCCGTGGACCGGTTGGGCACGGGGCTCACGGCCTCCGCCCACGCGGAGGACGGCACGGTGGAGGCGGTGGAGCTGGCCGCCCCGGCCTGGGCCCTCGGCGTGCAGTGGCACCCGGAGATGGGCGAGGACCTGCGCGTGATGCAGGGGCTGGTCGGAGCCGCGTCCGAGCGGGTCTGACGCGGGTCCGGGCCCCGCGCCTTCCGGCGGAGGGTGCGGGGCGGCCGGTCGTGAGCGGGACGGCCGGGGTGGGCTCCGGCCGCCCCGCGGCTCAGGTGCTCGTGGCCGCCACCGCACGGCGGCCGAGGAGCACGTACAGGGCGGCTGCCACGAGCATGCCGACCGGCAGGGAGAGGTCGATCCCGCCGAGCACGGAGGCGACCGGACCCGCGTAGAGCGTGTTGACGCAGAGGGCCGCCGAAGCCACGCCCGCGAGCAGGGCGAGCGCGCCGGCCGGGTTGACACCGGCGGCGAACCAGAACGGGCTGGTGGGGGACTCGTCGGAGAGCGCCCGCCCGTCGTAGCGGTTGCGACGCAGCACGATGTCAGTGGCGTACACGGCCATGAGCGGGCCGATCAGGACGACCGTCATCTGGAGGGCGTTGCTGACGGTGTCCAGGAAGTTGGAGACCAGCAGGCCGTAGAGGGTGAGGGCGATCGCGACGGCGCCGTCGAAGAGGACGCTGACGGTGCGCCGGATGCGCAGCCCGACGGCCTGCAGGGCGAGTCCGGCACTGTACGCGGTCAGGGCGTTGATGGAGATCGTGCCGAGGACGAGCGTCAGCAGGAAGACCGGGACGAACCAACCCGGCAGGATCTCCTGGAGCGCCTTCTGGGGGTCGGTCATGTCGACGGCGGTCGCGGCGAGCGCTCCCAGCGCGCCCACCACCAGGCTGGGCAGGAAGGCGCCGAAGGCGGTCCAGCCGGCGATCGCCTTCGGCGGGGCCGTGCGCGGCAGGTAGCGGGAGAAGTCGGCGCTCGTCGTGTACGACAGCGGACCCGAGGCGATCATCGTGGTGCCCGCGACGAGCACCGCCCAGAGTTCGGCCCCGGCGAGCGGCCGGTCCGGCACGTACGAGAAGTCGGCGTGCTTGAGGACCGCGAGGGCGACGACGGTGAAGGCGCCCGCCAGGGCCAGGGTGATCGGCAGGTAGAGCTTGATGATCAGGGCGTGCCCGTAGACGCTGATGACCAGCGTGAGGGCGGCGATCAGCACGATGACGGCCACCTGGACGGGAACGCCGGCCGTGGCTCCGGCCTTCTCCACGAGCGCGAAGGCGGCCGTCGCGGCGGCGGCGAGGTTGAGCGCGAAGTAGCAGACGGAGACCAGCCAGCCGCCGATCGCGTTGTTCACCCGGTTGCCGATGACTCCGTACAGGGCACGGGTGATCACCTCGCTCGGTGCTCCCGCGGCCGGCCCCGAGGTGGCGAGGAGCCCGGTCAGCACCCAGAAGAGATTGCCCACGGCGATGACGGCCAGGGCCTGCCAGAGGCTCAGGCCCATCAGGACGAGGGCACCGCCGACCACGAGGTTGAGGTAGTTGACGTTCGCCGCGGCCCAGACGGAGAACAGCTCGCGGGGACGCCCGTGGCGCTCGGCATCGGGGATGTGGTCGATGCCGTGGGCCTCGATGCGGCCGGGCCGGTCGGAGACCGGTGGTGCGGCATCGGCGCGGGCGGCGCCGGGGTCGGGGATCGTGGAAGCCATACGGCCCTCCGGATGTGTGTCGTGCCCACCTGCTTGCTTATTGGTCGCACACTCAATAGCATTCCCGATATGCCGTCAAGCGTTCAGCGCAAGAGAATTCGGAAAACTCCCGAGGCCCGTAGGGCGGAGATCGTGGAGACCGCAGCCCGGATCGCCCTGACCGAGGGCCTGGAGTGCGTCACGCTCCGGCGGGTCGCCGATGAGCTGACCGTGCGCCCCGGACTGATCAGCCATTACTTCCCCTCGGCAGAGGAACTCGTGGCCGAGGCGTTCGGCGTCGCCGCCATCGGCGAGCTGGACGCGCTGCTGCCGGCCGACCGCCCCCACGGGACGCCCACGCAGTACCTCGCGCGCTACTTCGCCCTGTCGACCGGTGAGGCGTACGACGACATCAGTCGGTTGTGGATCAACGCCCGGCACCTCAGCCGCTACCGGCCCGTCCTGCGCGACCGGGTGGCCGCGATGGAGATCGCCTCCGACGACCGGCTCGAAGGACTCATCCGCGCAGGCGTCGAGCGGGGCGAGTTCCGGACCGAGGACCCGCGCGCAGCGGGCATCCAGATCCTGGTGGTGCTGGACGGGCTCGGCGCCCACGCCAACACCGACCGGAGCGACCGCCCCGAGGTGGTGACCCGGATGGCCGTCACCACGGCGGAACGCGTACTCGGCCTGCCGCACGGCACCTTGACCGAGACGGCGGCGCCGGAGGCGCCGAGCGGACCGGAGGAACCAGCCGCCCCCGTGCGGTCGACCGGACCGGTCGAGCCCGTGGATCCGCCCCGGCCGGGCTGACGTCAGCGGCGGTCGTCCGCGACACCCCCCACCGGGCCCCCCGTCCCTCCCCCACGCTCCACCGGCTTCCTTCCCCGTCCCTCCCCACCCGCCTCCTCCCCGCCTCCTCCCCGCCACACCTTCTCCCTGGAGCCACCGTGCGCACCCGACTCGTCCTGTCCTCAGCCCGCCTGCTCGACCCCGGTACGGGGACGTTCCTGCCGGAAACCGGGCTCGCCGTCTCCGACGACGGACGGATCTCCGCGCTGGGCGACGAACGGGAGGTCCGGGCGCTGGCCGATCCGGCGACCACCGTCATCGACCTCAAGGGGGCGGTCGTCACCCCCGGCCTCGTCGACGGCCACCTGCACCCGGTCTCCGGTGCCGAGCTCACCCACGGCCTCGACCTGTCGTCCTGCTCCGACCTGGACGACGTGCGGGACGCCCTGGCGCGGGAAGTGCGGGCCCTCGGACGCGGGCCGTGGCTGTTCGGCTGGGGCCTCGACCCGAACGTCTTCGGCGACCGCCCCGTCAGCACCGCGCCCTTCGAGACCCTGCTCGACGGGGTGCCGGCGTTCCTCCTGCTCTTCGACGCCCATTCGGCACTGGCCAGCCCGCAGGCACTCGCGCTCGCCGGGGTGGACGGTCCCCGGACCTTCGCACAGGCGTCCGCCGAGGTCGTCTGCGACGCCGACGGTCGTCCGACCGGGCTGCTCCTGGAGGACGCGGCCTGCGAGCTGGTCGAGCGGGTCGCGCCCCGGCCGACGCACGAGGAGAGCCGGCAGCGCCTCGCCGCGGCACTGCGATCGATGGCGGCGGCCGGTCTCACCGGCGGTCACGCCATGGACGCGAACGGGGACAGCCTGGCCCTGTACGAAGCGCTCGACGGGGCCGGTGAGCTGCCGTTGCGGCTCCGCGTGGCGCCCTGGTGCCAGCCGGGCACCGACGCGGACGGGGTGCGGGAACTGATCTCGCTCCAAGGCCTGGGCGGCGAGTCGTGGCGGGTCGCGGGAGTGAAGCTGTTCATGGACGGAACCATCGACAACGGCACCGCGTGGCTGGAGCACCCGGACTGCCACGGCGAGTCGACCCACGCCTTCTGGCCCGACCCCGAGGCGTACACCCGCGTCATCGGGGAGCTGCACCGGGCGGGCGTGACCACCGCGACGCACGCCATCGGCGATGCGGCCGTGCGGCACGTCCTGGACTCCGTCGAGAAGGCGCGGGCCGCCGGAGGGGCCGAAGTGCGGCACCGGGTCGAGCACATCGAAACGGTGCCGGACGACACCCTCCGCCGGTTCGCGGAGTTGGGCGTCCTGGCCTCGATGCAACCCACGCACTGCTGCGACTTCACCCGCGCCGACCACACGGACAACTGGTCCCGGCGGCTGGGCGAAGAACGCGCCGCACGGGCGTGGCGCTGCCGCGACCTGGCGGAATCGGGTGCCACGGTGGTGCTCGGGTCCGACTGGCCGATCGCCCCCTTCCCGCCGCTCGGCGTGATGGCCGGAGCCCGGCACCGCCGCCCGAGCCGTGACCTCGGCCGGGCTCCGCACGGACCGGAGCAGGCGCTCACCGCCCTGGGAGCGCTGCGCGGCATGACGACGGCGCCCGCGTACGCGGTGGGCGAGGAGCACGAGGCGGGCCGTCTCGCCCTCGGTTACCGGGCCGATCTGACGGTGCTGGCGGCCGACCCCCTGAGGACCCCGGCGACGGAGCTGTCGGAGGTCCCGGTCCGTCTGACGGCGGTCGGCGGTCGCATCACGTTCCGCGCGACGGACCTCTGATCCGACCGCGCGGGCAGATCCGCCGGGGCGACGGGACGACCGTCAGCCCCGCGTCAGCGACAGCAGGTCCCGGGCCGGGCCCGTCGGGCGGTGGCCCGCGGGCCAGACCGCGCGGAGGTCCCGGCGCAGCAGGACCCCGTCCACCGGGATGGCGACCAGCCGGCGCGACGCCAACTCCTCCGCGATCGCGAGTTCGCTGAGGACCGCGGGCCCCGCCCCGCTCACCGCAGCCGCCTTCACCGCGGTCGTGGAGGCGAGTTCGAGGAGCGGCGGGGCGAGTCCGCCGTGCGCGGAGAGCGCCGCGTCGAGGACCTGCCGGGTTCCGGAGCCGCGCTCCCGCAGGACCAGCGGGGTCGCGGCGAGCTCCGCCGGGTCGAGCGGTTTCCGTCGCCGGGCCCACGGGTGCGAGGGAGCGGCGACGAGCGCGAGCCGGTCGTGCGCGACCACGACCCCGTCGAGGCCGTCCGGCACGGCGAGCCCCTCGACGAAGCCGACGTCCGCCTCACCGGTGAAGAGGCGCTCCGCGACCGCAGCCGAGTTCCCGGCCTGGAGCGACACGGCGGTGTCGGGGCGCTCGGCGCGCAGCGCGATCAACCAGCCGGGGAGCAGGTACTCGGCGATCGTCATGGAGGCGGCCACGCGCAACCGCGAGTCCCGCCGTCCGCGCAGGGCCTGGGCGCCGGCGTCAAAGGCCTCCGCGGCCTCCACGATCCGCCGGGCCCAGTCCGTGACCAGGGCGCCCGCATCGGTGAGCCGGGAACCGCGCGGCGAGCGGTCGACGAGGGCCACGCCGAGCTGCCGCTCCATGGAACGGATGCGGCTGCTCGCGGCGGGCTGGGTGATGCCGACCTCCCGGGCGGCGGCGCCGAGGCTTCCGTGCCGGGCGACGGCGAGGAGGAGTTCGAGCGCGCCGAGGTCCGGGACCCGGTGGGAGAGGGGTGACGGCGTCTCGCTCGACTCACTGCTCATAAGGCCAGCTTATGGCCTCATAGTCACAAGATCCCTGGTGGGGGCCGCTCCCGCGCGAAACGATCGGGACATGGCAAGCCTCGCACCTCTCCTTCCGGCCCTCCGCGCCACCACCCCCGGCGCACCGGCGTCCCGCTCCGTCCGTCACCTCGGCCCCAACTGGTACGCCTCGGTGATGGGCACGGCCATCGTCGCCAATGCGGGTGCCGCGCTCCCGGTGGACGTCCCGGGGCTCCGTACGGCCTGCGCGGCGGTCTGGACCCTGTCCTGCGCCATGTTGCTCGCCCTGGTGGCGGCCCGCACGGCGCACTGGGTCCGGCACCGGGACCAGGCCCGGGCGCACCTCCTGGACCCGGCGGTGGCACCGTTCTACGGCTGCCTCTCGATGGCCCTGCTCGCGGTCGGTGGCGGGGCACTGCTGGTGGGGCGGGACTGGATCGGCCTCCCCGCGGCCGTCGCCCTCGATGCCGTCCTCTTCACCGCCGGCACCGTGATCGGCCTGGTGGCCGCGGTGGCCGTCCCGTACCTGATGGTGGTGCACCACCGGATCGAGAGCGCGTCACCGGTGTGGCTGCTGCCGGTCGTCGCCCCCATGGTGTCGGCCGCGCTCGGTCCGCTGCTGGTCCCCCATCTGCCCGCGGGGCGGGCCGGCGAGGCCCTGCTGATCGGCTGCTACGCGCTGTTCGGCATGAGCCTGATCGCCACCCTGATAATGCTGCCCCTGGTCTTCGGACGGCTGGTCACCGGCGGGCCGCTGCCGCTCGCGCTCACCCCCACCCTCTTCCTGGTCCTCGGGCCCTTGGGCCAGTCGACCACGGCAGCGAGCGCGTTCGCGGACACCGCCGCGGGGGTGCTGCCCGCGCCGTACGCGCACGGGTTCGCCGCCTTCGCCGTCCTCTACGGGGTGCCCGTCATGGGCTTCGCGCTGCTGTGGCTGGCGCTCGCCGGGGCGATGGCGCTGCGGGCCGGGCGGCGGGGCATGGGCTTCACCATGACCTTCTGGGCGTTCACCTTCCCGGTCGGGACCTGCGTGACGGGCGCCGCGGCACTCGCCCGGCACACCGGTCTGGCGGAGTTCCGCTGGCTCGCGACCGGCCTGTACGGATTGCTCGTGGCGGCCTGGCTGGTGGCCGGTTCCCTCACCGCACGCGGACTGCTCAGCGGTGCGCTGCCCGCAGGGCCCGGGCGAGTGCCTGCGGGGCCTCGGCCAGCGAAGGCCCGTACCAGGTGAGCATGCGCCCGTCGACGAGGGCGGCGGCGGTCCCGGGGAACGCCTCGGGGCCGTCGTCGTGCGTGAAGCGGTAGGGCTCGTCGGGCAGGACGACGAGGTCGGGGCCGGTGGCGCGGAGCGCGTCGAGCGGGATCCGGGGATAGCGCTCGGGGTGGTCGGCGTACAGGTTCCGGACGCCGAAGCGGGCGAGGAGGTCGCCGGCGAAGGTGTCGCGCCCCAGGACCATCCAGGGCCGCCGCCAGATCGGTACGACGGCGGTGAGTTCGCCGATCGGCGCAACGGCCGCCCAGGCCGACTCGGCTTCCTCCAGCCAGCGCGGTCGCCGGGGTTCGCCGCAGGCGGCGAGGACCCGCGCGAGTTCTCCGATCCCCTGGTCGAGGGTGCGGATCTCGGTGACGAGGACCTCCAGCCCGGCGGCGCGCAGGGCATCGAGGTCGACGGCGCGGTTCTCCTCCTCGTTGGCGAGGACGAGGTCGGGCCGGAGCGCGGAGATCGCCACGACGTCCGGGTTCTTGGTGCCCCCGATCCGGGTGGCGCCGAGACCGGCGGGGTGGCTGCACCAGTCGGTCGCACCGACGAGGACACCGGGCCGGGTGACGGCGACGGCCTCGGTGAGGGACGGCACCAGGGAGACGACCCGGGGGCTCCCGGCTCCCCTTCCCCCGCTCATTCCTCCTCCGCCTCGACGTGGTCGCCGACGGCGACGACGAGAAGACGGGTGCCGGGTTCGGTGGCGCGCCACCGGTGGCGGACCCCGCCGGAGAGGTAAAGCGTGTCACCACGGCCGAGTCGATGGGCCCGCCCCTCCGCCTCGACCTCGGCGGCACCGTCGGCGACATAGAGGAGCTCGTCGTTCCGGTGCTGGAACTCACGGCCGGCGTCCTGCTCGCCGGTGAATTCCATGGCGTGCAGCTGGTGCCGGCCCCGAACCAGCGACCGCACCCCCGGGGGCAGCACCGAGGAGCGCTCCCCGGCCCGTACGACGTCGACCGTGCGGGAGGCCTCGGCGGCGGCGAGGAGCTCGCCGACCGTGGTCTCCAGCGCCTCGGCGACGTGCTCCAGGGAGCGGCGGCTCGGTCGGGCCCGCTCGTTCTCGATCTGGCTGAGGAAGGGCACGGAGAGCCCGCTGCGGGAGGCGACGACGGCCAGGGTGAGCTGGAGCGCTCTGCGGCGCCTCTTGACGGCCGCGCCCACGCGGGGTGCTTCCTTCTCGTCCACGTCGACTCCCTCCCTCTGCTCGCACCAGTCGGTTACCTGAACCTTACGCAGCTTTGGGGCGGGGTTTCGCGTCGTGCCGAAAAGGAGTGGTCACCGCACACGATCGGCGACCACTCCTTTTCGGCCAGTGAACCTCGACGGCCCCCGTGGCTGCTGCGGGACGGGCTCCTCCACCAAGGTCGGGGTTCCGGTCGAGCCAGGTCCTGACCGCTTGTTGCTCCTTGCCCTTTTGCCCTTGCCGGTCTCCTGGATGACGGCTTCGAGGCCGCTGAGCTGCTCCTCGGTGAGGGAGAAGCCCTTCAGCCAACGGCTGACCTCGGAGTTCTCCGCGGCGAGGCCCTTGCGGGCGAGGGTGCGGACGCCCTCGCCCTCGCCCTCCTGGGGGTCGGCGAGCTTCTTCGGATCGTGGGCGGAGTGGGCCCCGTGCGGGGACCAGAGGGTGACGACGACCGGTTCCTTGCGGTCGTAGGCGCGCTCCAGTTCGGCGAGCATGCCGGGCGTCGAGCCGTCGACGAGCTCGTGCTCCCCCTCCAGGCCGTACGCCCCGAGGACCTCGTCCTTGAGGACGCCCGTCGTTCCGGCACCGGGCTCGATGCCGATGGTCCGGCCCTTGAAGCGTCCGGCCTCCCCCTGCTTGGTCTCGCCCCGGGCCCGGCTTCGCCTTCGCCCCTGACCACGACCACGACCACGACCACGACCACGACCGGAGGGTGGGCCCCGAGCGGACATCCCCCGAAGGGGGTGCGGCCCCGTGCCCGGGCAGGAGGGGGGAGCACGCCGCTCGGCGGGACCGTCAGTGGGGTGCGGCATGATCGGGGGGTGACGCGACGCCTGATGCTCCTCGACACCGCAAGCCTCTACTTCCGCGCGTACTTCGGCGTGCCGGACTCCGTCCGAGCACCCGACGGCACCCCGGTGAACGCCGTCCGCGGATTGCTCGACTTCATCACCCGACTCGTCCAGGACCACCGCCCCGATGCACTGGTCGCCTGCTGGGACGAGGACTGGCGACCGCAGTGGCGGGTGGACCTGATCCCTTCCTACAAGGCGCACCGCGTGGTCGCGGAGACCTCGGCCGGCCCGGACGAGGAGGAGGTCCCGGACACGCTGGCCCCGCAGGTGCCGGTGATCGAAGAGGTCCTCGCCGCACTGGGCATCGCCCGGATCGGCTCCCCGGGATACGAAGCGGACGACGTGATCGGAACACTGGCGACCCGCGCCGAGCACGCCGTGGACATCGTCACGGGAGACCGCGACCTGTTCCAGCTGGTGGACGACGTCCGGGGCGTGCGGGTGTTGTACCCGCGGAAGGGCGTGGGCGATTGCGACCTGGTGGACGCCGAGCTGATCCGCACCAAGTACGGAGTCCGCCCCGACCAGTACGCGGACTTCGCGGCGCTGCGCGGAGACGCGAGCGACGGCCTGCCCGGGGTGAAGGGGATCGGCGAGAAGACGGCGGCACAGCTGATCACGGAGTACGAGGACCTGGCGGGCGTACGGGCGGCGGCCGGGGACCCGACCTCCAAGCTCACCCCGGCGAAGCGACGGGGGATCCTGGAGGCAGCCGAATACCTGGACGTGGCGCCGACGGTGGTGCGGGTCGCCACCGACGTGCCGCTGCCGGAGTTCGACCCGGCCCTGCCGACCGCCCCCCGCGACCCGGCCGCCCTGGAAGCGCTGGTGGAGCGCTGGGGACTGGGCGGCGCAGTGGGCAGGCTGCTGCCGGTCCTGGAGCGCTGAGCCGACCGCCTTCCCCGGCCTCCCCGGAAACCCGACCCCGGAGGCACACCGGGCCCCTTGGCGCACGAAGTGCTAGCTTAGGCATACCTAAGTACGCAGAGTCAGGAGAGCCCGCCGTGGCAGAACAGCCGACCCGCAAGGCACCGAAGGCCACCGAAGCGCGCGTGGTGCACACCGAGCGGATCACTCCGCACATGGTGCGGGTCGTGCTGGGCGGCCCCGGGCTCGAAGGCTTCGAGGCAGGCGCCTACACCGATCACTACGTGAAGCTCCTCTTCGCCCCCGAAGGCGTCAGCTATCCGGAGCCCTTCGACATGGAGCGGATCCGGGCGGAGTTCCCCAGGGAGCAGTGGCCGACGACCCGCACGTACACGGTGCGGGCCTGGGACCCCGTCCACCGCGAACTGACCATCGACTTCGTGGTGCACGGCGACGAGGGCCTGGCCGGGCCCTGGGCAGCACGCGCCCGGGCGGGCGAGCTCGTGCGCTTCCTCGGCCCCGGCGGCGGCTACGCGCCGGACCCGACGGCGGACTGGCATCTGCTCGTGGGGGACGAGAGCGCCCTGCCGGCCATCGCGGCAACCCTGGAGCAACTGCCCGAGGGGGCTCGGGCCCGGGTCCTCATCGAGGTCGCGGACGCGGCCGAGGAACAGAAGCTCGCGACGGCGACGGACATCGACGTCACCTGGCTGCACCGGGGCGAGGCCCCGACGGGCCGGGCACTCGTCGAGGCCGTCACCGCACTGGACTTCCCCGCCGGTGACGTGCACGCCTTCGTGCACGGCGAGGCGGGCTTCGTGAAGGAACTGCGCCGACACCTGCGGCACGACCGCGGAGTGGCGCGCGAACGCCTGTCGATCTCGGGCTACTGGCGCCTGGGCAAGTCGGACGAAGCCTGGCGCGCGATCAAGCGCGAGTGGAACGAGCAGGTGGAGCGCGAACAGGAGGACTGAGACTCCCGCGAACAGGAGGACTGAGACCCCCAGGGGGGACGGGCAGCCCCCGTCCCCCCTCACCGTTCGGCGGGGCGGGCAGCCGGCGATCCCTCGCGCTCACCCCCTGCCGAACGGACGTCGGGCCGGACCAGCGCACGGCGCCGGACGCGGTGCGTCGCAGACGGGAGAAGGCCTCCGGCCGGACCCGTCCGGGTGGCCCGACGCCCCGGTGAGGTGCCGCGACCGTCGCCGTGCACCCGCCGGTGACTGCGGGACGGCCCTCAGGGGGACTCGCCGAAGATGCGCTCCGAGGCGTCCACCTGGGCCAACCGGCGCAGCGCGGAGAAGATCGCGTCGCCGAGGACCGTACCGGCGGCGACCCGCTCCACGAGCTCCTCGCGCGCCGCATAGCGGGCCACGTATTCCAGATCTGCCTGCGCCACCCGCTCCGCCGCGTCCGCGTAGACGTCGAGCACCTCGTCGAACGCGCCGTGCCCGAGCTCGTGCAGCGCGGCGAGGGCCGCCACCAACGCCTCCGTCGTCTGGCCCCCCGAATAGGTCTGCCAACCGTGCGCGGCGATCAGTTCGGCGATCCGCTCCCGCGCCTCCTCCAAGCCGGCGCTCGGTTCGCGGTCACAGCGCGGCACCATCCGCTTCGTGGCAGCGCCCAGCACCTGGTGCACGGTCTGGTCGGAGTCGTCGATCGCCGCGATGACCTCGCGGATGTCCGCCACCGGCATGCCGCCGACGTCCAGGAGCGCCCGGATCAGGCGAAGTCGCTGCACGTGCGTCTCCGCGTACGAGGCCTGGTTCGGACTGGTCAGTTCGCCGGCAGGAAGGAGCCCTTCCCGTACGTAGAACTTGATCGTCGGCACGGACACTCCGGTCCTGCGACTCAACTCTCCAATACGCACCGTGCGTTCACCTTCCCAGCACCATTCAGGCCTTGCCGACCGACACCCCATCATAGATAGTGGCGCTATCAGATAGTGGAGAGTGCCACTATCCATCCTTGTCACGGGGGATTCCCATGTCTTCGCCGAACCCGCAACGCCCACCCGCCCCTTCACCCGCACCGTTCCGGCTGCACCAACCGCTGGTCTGGTTCGCCGCAGCGATGGGCGTCTTCGCCCTCGTCTCCGCCGTCGGCCTCCTCGTCGACGACCGGACCCTGGTCGGCGTGCCGATCTGGACCAAGCCGTTCAAGTTCTCGGTCTCGTTCGTCGCCTACGGGCTGTCGTTGGCCTGGATGCTCTCGCTGCTGCCCCGGGGCCAACGGATCGGCTGGTGGGCCGGGACGGTCATCACCGCCGCCAGCGCCGTGGAGATGAGCCTCATCACCCTCCAGGTCCTCCGCGGCACCCAGAGCCACTTCAACCAGGCGACCCCCTTCGACGCAGCCGTCTTCCAGGCCATGGGGGGCACCATCGTCGTACTGTGGCTGGCCGCCCTGGTCATCGCCGTGCTCCTGCTGCGCGCCCGGATCCTCGACCGGGCGATGGCCTGGGCCGTCCGACTGTCCTCGCTGATCGCCCTGGCGGGCACCGCCGTCGGCTTCCTGATGGTCCGCCCCACACCGGAACAACTGGCGGTCGAGGACTCGCCGATCATCGGCGCCCACAGCGTCGGGGTCCCCGACGGCGGACCGTCGATGCCGCTGACCGGTTGGGCGACCACCGGTGGCGACCTGCGCGTGGCGCACTTCTTCGGCATGCACGCGCTCCAACTGCTCCCGCTGCTGCTGATCGTCTTGACCGCCCTCGCCTCGCGTTCCCACCGGTTCCCCGGATTCGCCCGCCTCGCCGACGAACAGGTACGGCTGCGCCTCACGCTCACGGCCTCGGCGGTGTACGCGGCGGTCTTCGTCCTGCTCACCTGGCAGGCGCTGCGCGGCCAGGCGCTGTTCGCACCGGACGGTGCGACGCTCGCCGGCGCGGGGGCGATCCTGCTGCTCGGGACCGCAGCCGCCGTACTGTCCCTCCGCACCTCCGCCGACTCCCCCGCCCGGGCCGAGGAGGTCGTGGGATGACCGACCGCCTCTTCGAGCTGACCTTCCTCCTCGCCGCGCCGGTCTGGCTGCTCATGATCGTGGCACCGCGCTGGCGCGGCACCGAACGCCTCGCGGCCTCCCCGCTGACCGTGCTGCCGCTCCTGGCCCTCTGGGCGGTGTTCGCCGTCCCGGTGCTGCCGGAACTCTGGGCAGCGGTCAGCCAACCCGACCTCGACGCCTTCCGTGCCCTCACCGCCCTTCCCGACGGCGCCGGTGCGCTCTGGGCCCAGGTCATCGCCTGGGACCTCCTCATCGGTCAGTGGATGTACCGCGAGGCCCGCCGCCTCGCCGTGCCCCCGCTCCTGATGGCGCCCCTCCTCGTCCTGACCATCCTCCTCTCCCCCATCGGCCTCCCCCTCTTCCTGGTCGTCCGCTCGCTCTGGGCGTCCCGGCAGCAACGGCACGCGGCCCCCGTAGCCGCGTGACCGCCCGGGCCGCCCCTCACGGCGGCCCGGGACCTGCCGGACGATGGCGCGACCCCCCGGTCTGCGCTGGCCGGATGCCGGACATCGAGCGGGCCGAGGGCGTCGTACCAGGTTCCACGGTGGGGGACGTGCCGGGTGCGGCCTGGCCGCCGAAACCCCCGGCGCCCGGGCGCACACCGGACACCATCCCCCCACGGAGGGGATGACCGGACCCTTCAGGGGGTGCGCACCTGCACGGAAGGGCCGTCAGGACACCTTTCGCCTGCGGGCCGTGAGTTGGAAGAGCCGCGCGGTGTGCATGTACGGAGGTCGCGCGGTCGTGGCGAGTTCCAGTCGTTCCAGATCGGCGTAGTAGCTCTCGTCGTACTTGCGGGCATCGTCGGTGAGGTAGTCGCAGAAGCTGCGGATGCCGTAGTGCCGGACGTCCTCGCAACCGAGTTCCCCGAGTACGGGAATGATCTCCTCGGCCGTGTGCAGGGCCAGTTGGGAATCGAACATTTCGTTCTGGAGCCGCCCCTCGTCGAGCGCTGCCAGGGCTGCCGCCGGGTTTGCCTCCCGCACGGCGATGTTCAGGGGCGCCGAGTGCCGGTTGATCGCCATCACGGAGAGGAGGCCTCCTTCCCCCAACGGTGCGAGCACCGCGGCCAGGGTCGTCGCGGCGTCCTCCACGTATGGCAGGAGGTTGTGGCACAGCACCACGTCGAAGTCCCCCTCGACGAGGTCCACCGGCATGGCGTGCACGTCCGCCCGGACACATGTCACCCGGTCCGACAGGCCGCGCTCCGCGGCTCGCGCCTCGGCGGCGGCCAACATGGCCGGCGCGTGGTCGACGACGGTGACGAGGTGCCCGCGCGCGGCCAGCCGCAGCGCGTCGCCTCCGTCGCCACCCGCGAGGTCGAGAATCCGCCGGGGCCCGGCTCCGCAGCCGTCGCCGAGGTCGCGCACCAGGTTGGCCTCGGCGAGCGCGTAACGGAGCCGGCCCCACGGGGCCTCCTGCCATTCCTGCCAGGCGGCCATCGCGGTGTCGAAGGTATCTGGATCATGAACCATCCAGTGACCCTAGCCGCACCCGGTCATCGTGCGACTGCGGGAAACCGCCCCGTCGCCGCCCTCACTTCCGGGCCCGGACGGTGGCGAGGACGTCCCGGTCCGGTTGGAGGGTGAGGCTGGGGACCGGACGTATCCCCCCGGTCGTGACGTCGAGGTCGTAGCGCCGGGCGAGGACGGCGAGGACGAGGACCGCTTCGACGAGGGCGAAGCGGGTGCCCAGGCACACGCGGGGACCACCGCCGAAGGGGTACCAGGCGTACTCCGGGATCCTTTCGGCCGGCTCGCCGTCCTCGCCGGGGAGCCAGCGCTCGGGGCGGAAGGCTTCCGGGTCCCCGTACCAGCGGGGGTCGCGATGGGTGGCCCACTGGCTCGACCACACCCGGGTACCGGCGGGCACCGGGGTGCCACCGAGGGTGGCGCCCTCCTTGGCGATGCCCGTGAGGAGCCAGATGGTGGGGTAGAGGCGGAGCGTCTCCTTGATGACCGCCTGGGCGTAGGTGAGCTCCGCGTAATCGTCGTATCCGGGTTCGTGGTCGGCGAGGACGCGGTCGAGTTCCGCGGTGAGCGCCTCGCGGACCCGCGGGTTCTGGGAGAGCAGGTACCAGGCCCAGACGAGGGTGGAGCTGGTCGTCTCGTGACCGCCGATGTAGAGGGTGACGGTCTCGTCGCGGATCTCGCGGTCGGAAAGGCTGGCGCCGGTCTCGTCACGGGCGGTCAGGAGCCGGCTCAGCAGGTCGGGGCGCTCGGTGTCGCCGCCGCGGTGACGGGAGACCACCCGGGAGACCTCGGCGTCGATGACGGCGGTGGCCCGCTTGATGCGGGCGCGCCCGGGGGTGGGCACCCAGTCGGGCAACAGGGCGCCGATGCCGCTGAACTCGGCTCCGATCTCCTTCTGCGCGACGTCCATCGCACGGCCGATGGACTCGGCGTCCGCAGCGGTGTCGACGCCGAAGATGGTCCGCACCGCGATGAGTTGGGTGAGCGCCGCCATCTCCTTCTTGATGTCGACGTGCTGCCCGTCCGTCCAGCGGTCGGCCAGGGCGACGGCGCACTCCGCCATCGTCGACGCATAGGAGCGCACCTGCTTGGGGCGGACCGAGGGCTGTACCAGCGAGCGCTTGCGCCGCCAGTCGGCCCCCTTGGCGACGACGGTGCCGTTGCCGAGGAGGGTCCGGAACGCAATGCCCAGATCGGGCTGGTCGAAGGTCCGCTCGACCTCGGTGAGGAGTTCACCGATGGCATCGGGGTGGGCGATGAAGAGGGCGGGACCGCGACCGAAGCGCCAGCGCACGAAGTCCCCCCGCTCCCGCAGGAGTTCGAAGAAGGCCAGGGGATCCTTGCCGAAGGCGGGAAGGTTTCCGAGGAGCGGCAGGCCCCGGGGCCCCTCGGCGAACGCCGGTGTCACCCCCTCGACGTGCCCCCGGCCCGACGGCTCGGCCCGCTGCCCCTCGTCTCGTGCCCCCACACCCGGACCAGCGTGCACGGTCATGCGCGTCCTCTCCGACTGACGTCCTCTGCTTGCGGGTCCATGCAAGCGGAAGGCCGGACCCCCGCGCCACCCCTGTGGACAAGGACCTGTGGAAAACCTCCGGTACGACGCAACGGTGGGGTCCACGCCCCGAAGACCGTGGACCCCACCGGAAAGAGACGCCCCGTCAGCCCACCGAACTGTAGGCGACGACCCCGCGCAGCAGCGCGTCCACGGCCTTGCGGGCGTTCTTGGCGACGGTGCTGTTCTCCTTGGGCGCCGCCGCAGCGACCTGTCCGAGGACGTCGATCACCTGCTTGCACCAGCGGACGAAGTCGCCCGCGGGCATCTCCGCCTCCCTGAGCACCTCGTCGAGGCTCTTGTCGGAGGCCCATTGGTAGGCGGCCCAGGCGAAGCCGAGATCGGGCTCGCGCTGACCGACCCCCTCCGCCTGGTTGATCTTGAACTCCTCTTCGAGGGCGTCCAGTCGACCCCAGATGCGGACCATCTCGCCGAGGGCGGCCTTCGCGTTCCCACTGGGCAGTTTGGGCACGACGGCGTCGTCGGACTGGCGCGCCTCGAACACCAACGCCGAAACGCAGGCCGCGAGTTCGGCCGGGGTGAGACCTTCCCACACCCGGTCGCGGAGGCATTCGCTGGCCAGCAGGTCGAGTTCGCCGTAGAGCCGGGCGAGCCGCTTGCCATTGGCGGTGACCTCGTCGCCGCGCAGGTAGTCGAGCTCGGTGAGGAGCGCGACGATCCGGTCGAAGGTGCGGGCGATGGTGTTGGTACGGCCCTCGATGCGCCGCTCCAACTGCTGGGTGTCCCGCTGCAGCCGGTGGTGGCGCTCGGCCCAGCGGGCGTGGTCCTCGCGCTCGTCGCAGCCGTGACAGGGGTGGGCTCGGATCGCGGTGCGCAACCTGGCGATCTCGCGGTCGTCCGCGGCTGCCGACCGCTGCCTGCGGTGCCGCTCGGGGTTGATGTGCCCGGCCTTGCTGCGCAGGGCGGAGGCGAGATCGCGCCGGGACTGCGGGGAGCGCGGGTTGAAGGACTTGGGGATCCTCATGCGCTCCAGCGCCTCGACCGGAACCGGGAAGTCGATGGAGGCGAGCCTCTTGACCTGCCGCTCGGCGGTGAGGACGAGGGGGCGCGGCCCGTCGTGGTGCTCGAAGCCCCGGTGGCCGTTGGTGCGGCCCGCGGGGATGCCCGGGTCGAGCACGAGCGCGAGGCCGGCGAACTTTCCGGTGGGGACGTGGATGACGTCACCGGGCTTGAGCTTCTCCAGGGAGCTGGCTGCCTGGGCGCGGCGCTGGGCCGCACCCTGCCGTGCCAGTTCGGTCTCGCGGTCCTTGAGGTCGCGGCGGAGCCGCGCGTACTCCTCGAAGTCACCGAGGTGACAGGTCATGCCCTCGCGGTAGCCCTGGAGCCCCTCTTCGTTCCGTTGGACCTGGCGCGAGATGCCCACGACGGAGCGGTCGGCCTGGAACTGGGCGAAGGAGGTCTCCAACAGCTCGCGGGAACGGTGCCGACCGAACTGGTCGACCAGGTTGACCGCCATGTTGTACGAGGGCTTGAAGCTGGAGCGCAGCGGGTAGGTGCGGGTGCCGGCGAGTCCGGCGAGGTGCTCGGGGTCGAGGCCGCGCTGCCAGAGCACGACGGCGTGCCCCTCGACGTCGATGCCACGACGTCCGGCACGACCGGTGAGCTGGGTGTACTCGCCGGGAGTGATGTCCGCGTGCTGCTCGCCGTTCCACTTGACGAGCTTCTCCAGGATGACGGAGCGCGCGGGCATGTTGATGCCGAGGGCCAGGGTCTCGGTGGCGAAGACCGCCTTGACGAGCCCACGGACGAAGAGCTCCTCGACGACCTCCTTGAAGGTCGGGAGCATTCCGGCGTGGTGGGCGGCGATGCCCCGCTCCAGGGCTTCGAGCCACTCGTAGTACCCGAGGACGTGGAGGTCCTCGGAGGGGATCGCCGCGGTGCGCGCCTCGACGATCTCCCGGACCCGCTGCCGTCCCTCGTCGTCATTGAGTCGGAGACCGGCGTAGAGGCACTGCTGCACGGCTGACTCGCAGCCGGCGCGGCTGAAGATGAAGGTGATGGCGGGCAGCAGCCCTTCGGCGTCGAGGCGCTCGATGACCTCGGGGCGCCCGGGCGTCCAGATCCTGGAGCGCTGACGACGCTCGCGCTCGCGGTCGGCCTCGCGGACCATCTTGCCGCGCCGCCGGTCGCGCGGGTTGTACGTGCGCGTGTTCTCGGTGCGGGCGAGACGGAGGAGGTCGGGGTTGAGCTCCCGCCGGGAGGCGCCCCGACCGCCGTGGTCGGTCTCCTCCTCGAAGAGGTCGTACATCCGGCGCCCGGCGAGCACGTGCTGCCAGAGCGGCACGGGCCGGCTCTCCGAAACGATGACCTCGGTGTCGCCGCGTACGGTGTCGAGCCAGTCGCCGAACTCCTCGGCATTGGAGACGGTCGCGGAGAGCGAGACGAGGGTGACGGACTCGGGGAGGTGGATGATCACTTCCTCCCAGACGGCGCCGCGGAAGCGGTCGGAGAGGTAGTGGACCTCGTCCATCACGACGTACCCGAGGCCGGAGAGTGCCTGGGATCCCGCGTAGAGCATGTTGCGGAGGACTTCGGTGGTCATGACGACGATCGGGGCGTCGCCGTTGACGCTGTTGTCACCGGTGAGCAGACCGACCTTGTCGCCCCCGTACCGTTTGACGAGATCGGCGTACTTCTGGTTCGACAGTGCCTTGATGGGGGTCGTGTAGAAGCACTTGCGGCCCTGGGCGAGGGCCAGGTGGACGGCGAACTCGCCGACGATGGTCTTCCCGGATCCCGTCGGCGCGGCGACGAGCACGCCCTTTCCCGATTCGAGTGCCTGGCAGGCCTCGATCTGGAAGGGGTCCAGGTCGAAGTCGTACATCTCGCGGAAGGGGGCCAGCGCGGTGGCCTGCTCGGCGTTGCGGGCGCGGGCCGCCGCGTACGCCTCGGCTGGTGTGAGGTCCTCTGTCATCTTGTTGTCGAGCCTACCCGCCCCCTGTGACAGTGACGCGATCTTTATTGAGGGGATGTGGAGGGTGGGGCTCCGGTGGGGGGCACGGGCGGCGCGAGGACGCGCAGCGCACCCGGTGCGCACTCCACGGCGAGCGGCAGGGAGCCCAGGCGCTCGCCGTCGGCGTAGCCGGTGGTGCCGGGGGCGTCGAGGGTGAGGGAGCGGACCCGGTGGGTGGTGACCTTGGGGTGGTCGAGGTGGGTGCCCCGGTAAACGCGGGGGAACACCTTGATCAGGGTGGTGCGGTCGCAGTCGCCGACGACCGTCACGTCCAGGAGTCCGTCGTCGGTGCGGGCATCGGCACAGATCCGCATGCCGCCGCCGTAGGAGGTGCCGTTGCCGACGGCCACCAGGGTCGCGTCGACCTCCAGCACGCGCCCGTCGTCGAAGGCGAGGCGGTACGGGACGGGCTTGAAGGCGGCGAGCTCGGCGAGGATCGCGAGGTCGTACTTGAAGCGCCCGACGGGGAGGCGCATCCGGTTGCCCCGGTCGTTGACGCGGGAGTCGAAGCCCGAGGCGAGGACCGTGCCGTACCAGCGGGTGCGGGTTCCGACCGTCACCCGCCCGAGGTCCACGGCCCGGGCTCCCCCGCCCTTGAGGGCGTCGGCGGCGAGCCGGGCCGCGGCGGCCGGTTCGCGGACGGGAAGGCCGAGGGTGCGGGCGAAGTCGTTGCCGGTTCCGGCGGCGACGACCCCGAGGGGGGTGGTGGTGCCGGCGACGGCCTGGAGCGCGAGGGAGACCATGCCGTCGCCCCCGACGACGACGAGGGCTCCGGTGCCCCCGCCGACGGCCCGGCGGGCGCGCGCCAGGGCGTCCTCGGCGTCCACCCCGAGGACGGTGCGGACGGAGAATCCGGCGTCCCGGAGGGCCCTGGCCGCGGGCTGGGCGGCGCGGGCGCCGCGACCGCGGCCGGCAGTCGGATTGACGAAGAGGGTGATGTCGCTGGCCATGGGTCCCCCCGGACGGAGTCTGGGAGGACCCTACAAGATCAGGTGATGTCGTCGTAGCCGTTGGTCCGGTGCGTCCCGGTCCCACCCTGCTCGCCGGTGGCCTGCTCGGGCAGGGAGCGGGTTCCGTTCAGGGGTTCGACGGCGCCCACGACCTCGGGGGTGAGGTCGAGCGAGGAGGCCTCGTCGTCGCTCAGCTCGGCATCGGGGTTGGCGCGCTGGCGCCGGCGGTCGTTGAGGAGGGCGACACCGACCGCCATGAAGTAGAGGACGATGATCGGACCCGCGAGGGCGATCATGCCGAGCGGGTCGGTGGACGGGGTGGCCACGGCGCCGAAGATGAAGGTGCTCATGACCATGGCGCGCCACCACCCGGCCATGCGCTTGCCCGTGACCAGTCCCGTGAAGTTGAGCATCATCAACAACAGCGGCAGCTCGAAGGCCAGGCCGAAGACGAGCACCATGCGGGTGGTGAAGTCCAGGAGGTCGTCGAGCGAGAGGAAGTTCGACGCCACGTCGGGCGTGATGCTGATGAGGACCTTCACGCTGACCGGCATGATCAGGTAGGCGGTGTACGTGCCGGCGGCGAAGAGGGGGACCGCAGCGGCGGCGAAGTAGTACGTGTACTTCTTCTCGCTCTTGTGGAGGCCCGGCGCGACGAACGCCCACAGCTGGTACAGCCAGACCGGCGTGGAGGCGATGACGCCCGCCAACATGACCACCTTCACCGTCGAGGTGAACGGCGACAGCATGGTCTGGTACGCGATGATGACGCAGCGCCCGCCGGTGTTGTCGGAGACCGTGGTGTCGGGCGGGCACTTCGGCACGGGCGAGGACAGAAGGTCCATCAGCTGCTGGCTGAAGAACGCGGCCACGACGGAGGCCACGACGATCGCCAGCATCGCCTTGGCCACGCGGTTGCGCAGCTCGCGCAGGTGGTCCACGAGCGGCATCCGCCCCTCGGGATCCTTCTGCTTCTGTGTGCGGGCAGACTTGAGCAACCCACGTCCTCATCTCATGCGGGCAGGCCGCGGTGCTGCGGCCTTGGGGCGAGCGGGTCGAACCGGATCAGCGCTGGGTGGTGTCCGTGGTCTCGGTGACGGGCCGGGCCGAGGTGACGTCGCCGGGGGCGGCCTTGATGGTCCGCGGAGCAGCGGTCGTCTGCTCGGCGGTCTGGGCGGCAGGGGCGGCGGCGCCCTCCGTGCCCTCGGTCTTCATCGCCTTCGCCTCGCTCTTCAGGATGCGGGCGGACTTGCCCAGGGAACGCGCCATCTCGGGGAGCTTCTTGGCGCCGAAGAGCAGCACGACGACGAGCAGGATGAGGCTGATCTCGAGGGGACCGATCTGACGGAACATGGCTGTGGTCTACCTTCTCACCGAGGCGGCATGGGGAGTGCGTGCCCGGCCGGTCGGACATGCGTCCGGCCACCGCGCTGCCTGCGATCGTAACCCGCAGGAGTAAACGCGGGGCAATGCCCGTGCATACTCCCGATTGCACCACGCGGGGCCGGATCAAGGGCGTTTCCAGCAGCGTACGGCACCGATCTAACGGAGCGACTCACCGGTTCGGGCAAGATCGGCGGCGGCGGTTTCCAATTCCTGGGCGGCCTGGTTGATGCGCCGTGTGGTGTGGGCCACTTGACGGCCGAGGCGCCTGACCTCGAGGAAGACCCGGACGGCGAGGCCGCCGAGGACGGCGAGGCCGAGGAAGCCGAGGGCGATGGCGAGCATGGGCCAGAACATGTGCTGAGCCTAGACCTTGGACGGGCGCGGATCGTTCAGACGGTGGTGTGGAGGCGCAGGGTGCGGACGCCACCGCCGGTGAGGAGCTCGACGATGCGCTCACCGGCGGGCTTGCGGACGGAACTGCCGCACTCGGGGCAGGTGAAGGAGTAGAAGGTGGTGCGGCGACTGGCCCCGATGGCGAGGCACAGGGCGCTCGCGGAGAGTTCGAAGCGGGAGCGGCAGTCGGGACAGGCGGCCTTGAAGAGGACCGGGGTCACGGAAGCCGCAAGTCCATACATCGCGGACATCTCCCTCATCTCTCTCGACTTTGGCATCACGTCAGTAACAGCGCCCCCGGACCGAGGAACGTCACACGGCTTCGTACGCGGCGAGCGCCGCACCGGCCGCCGCCCTCGCACTGTCCGCGAGGTCCGCAGGCGCCACGATGCGTCCGTCGCTGCCCAACCGCAGCGCCAGCCTGCGCAGGGAGGCGGGGTCGGGCGTCCGCAGGGTGATCCGGAGTCCGCCGTCGGACAGTTCCTCGGCCCGGTCGTGCGGGTAGTACTCGGCCACCCAGCGTCCGCCGGGTCCGACCTCGACGACCACCTCGGGGTCATCGGCGGACGGCTGGACGAGGCCCTCGGAGAGGTCCCGCAGTTCCAGTTCGGGCGGCGCGGCGTGCTCGTCGAGGATGCGGATCTCCGCGACGCGGTCGAGCCGGAAGGTGCGGCGCGCCTCGGAGAGCCGGCACCACGCCTCCATGTAGGTGTGGCCGACGGCGAAGAGCCGGATCGGGTCGACCTCGCGCTCCGTGAGTTCGTCGCGCGCGGGCGAGTAGTACCGCACCCAGAGGCGTCGCCGCTCGGAGATCGCCCGGTCCACCTCGGCGAAGACCCCTCCTTCGGATTCGAAGGTGACCGAGAGCCGGGCACTGGCCCCGGCGGCCTCACCGGCCGCGGCCTCCAGCTTGGCGGTGGCGCGCAGCAGGGCTTCCCGGTCGCTCTCGCGGAGCCCCGGCAGGGTCGCGACGGCACGCGCGGCAACGAGCAGCGCGGTCGCCTCGTCAGCGGCGAGCCGCAGCGGTTCCGCCACGTCGTCGGGGTTGTGCCACCAGATCCGGTCGCCGTCGGTGTCGATGTCGAGCAGGTCCCCGCCGCGGAAGCTGGTGCCGCACATGGGCAGCACGTCCAGGTCGGCGATGAGCTCGTCCTCGGTGATCCCAAAGGCACGGGCCACGTCGGCGACGTGGGCGCCGGGGCGCTCTCGGAGATAGGTGACGAGGGAGAGCATTCGCCTCGTCTGGTCGATCGCGTTGGCCGCCATGCGGTACGTCTCCCCCTCAGCCCTTGGCCACGGCGCGCAGCCGGTCCATCACGTCGGCCCGCAGGTCGGCCGGCCCCAGCACGACGACGTCGGGGCCGAACTCGACGAGCCAGGCATCGAGCCCGTGCCCGTACGGGATCTCCAGTTCGTCCCAGCCGTCGTCACCCTCGGTCACCGAACCGGCACGGGCGCGGAGCGGGTAGCCGCAGCCGGCGCGGAGCCTGATCCGGGCGGAGCGGGTGGCGGTCTCGCCGGCCCAGCTCTCGACGGTCTCCCGGACGGTGGAGACGTCGGGGACGGGCGCGGTGAAGGCACCGGCCCGTGAGCGGACCTTCCCGGTGATGCGGGAGAGCCGGAAGACGCGCTCGGCACCGCGGTCGCGGTCCCAGCCGGCCAGGTACCAGTGACCGCGCCAGCATTCGAGGGTCCACGGCTCGACGTGGCGGGTCTCGGGGCGGGCCGCATTGGCCTTGCGGTAGTCGAAGACGACGGGCCGTCGGTCACGGCAGGCCAGCATGAGCGGCTCGAAGGCGGTCTCGCGCACCGGGATGCGCGGTTCGAGGGCACTGGGCTGGGTGTCGTACGAGTCCCCGGCCTCGGGCATGCCGGCGGCGCGGAGCTTCTGGAGGGCACCGCTGGCGGCCCCGGCCAGGCGGGCCTGCTGCCAGACCTTGGCCGCGAGGCCGAGCGCGGCGGCCTCCTCGGCATCGAGGGTGATCGGCGGGAGCCGGTTGGAGTCGCGGCGAGCGAGGTAACCGGTCTCGCCCTCCAGGTTCTCGACGGTCTCGATGACCAGGCCGAGCTCGCGGAGGTCGTCCTTGTCCCGCTCGAACATGCGGTTGAACGCGTCGTCGCCGCTCGCCTCGAGGTACGCCTCGATGGAACCGCGGAGCTCGCGCTTGCTCAACGGACGGCGCGTCCCGAGCAGGCACAGCGCGAGATTCATCAGCCGCTCGGACTTGGCGATCGCCATCGACGCCCCGCACCCTTCCCCGGTTCCAGTTCTCGGACGTCCGACCGTACCGCCCCGGGGTGTCGGGACAAAAGCCGAGGGTCCCCGCCGCGGACGACGAGGACCCCCGGAAGACCGTCACCGGTCGGGCGTGACCGATCAGACGGCGACCAGGTCGCAAACGAAGATCAGCGTCTCGCCCGGAGCGATCTTGCCACCGGCGCCCCGGTCGCCGTAGGCGAGGTGGGCGGGGATGATCAGCTGACGGCGCCCGCCGACCTTCATGCCCTGCACGCCCTTGTCCCAGCCCTGGATGACCTGGCCGACGCCGAGCTGGAACTGCAGCGGGGTGCCGCGGTTCCAGGAGGAGTCGAACTCCTCACCGGTGGAGAAGGAAACGCCCACGTAGTGGACGGAGACGGTGGCGCCGGCCTTGGCCTCCGGGCCGTCGCCCTCCCAGATGTCCTTGATCTCCAGGTCCTTCGGCGGCTCGCCACCCGGGAAGTCGACCTCGGGCTTCTCGATGCTCACTGAACTGCTCCTCATACGAATGAACTGCGCAAGGGTGAAATGCGCGATCGGGACAGTCTTACATCTTTGCCAGGATGTCCACGGCGAAGACCAGCGTCGAGTTCTTCGGGATGCCCTGCTTCTCCTCGTTGCCGAACGCCTCCGACGGCGGAGCGACGATGAGGACGCGGCTGCCGATCTTCTTGCCGACGAGACCGTCCTTGAGGCCCTTCAGGGTGAGCTGCGGCAACGGGAAGTTGGCGGGCTTGCCCGTGGTGTAGGTGGAGTCGAAGACCTTGCCGTCCGCCCAGAGGGCGGCGACGTAGTTCACGACCAGCGTGTCGGTGGCCTGGACGGCCTCGCCCGTGGACTCCAGCACGTAGTTCGAGACGAGCTTGGTCGGCGGGTCGGCCTTCGGAACCGTCAGCGAAGGGGCCTTGCCGTCGGTGTTCGTACCGACCTGCGGCAGGTCCTTGTTGTCCTGGGCGACCGGGGTGCCCGTGGCCGACTTCGGGATGGTCACGGCCTTCAGGATGTCCACGACGAAGACGAGGGTGGCATTGGGCTTGATGTCCCCCTGCCCCTGCGCACCGTAGCCGAGCTCCGGCGGAATGCCGATCTCGATGCGGCTGCCGACCTTCTGGCCCTCCAGCCCCTGGTCCCAGCCCTTGATGACCTGACCGGCACCCAGCGTGAGGTCGAAGGGCTGACCGCGGTCGAAACTGTTGTCGAACGGGGTGGTGGAGTCCCAGGCCTGGCCCAGGTAGTTCACCTGGAGCGCATCGCCCTTCTTCGTCACCGCGCCGTCGCCCTCGCTGATGACGTTGACCTTCAGTTCCTTGGGCGGGTCGCCCTCCCCCTTGGAGAGGGTCGGCTTCTCCCCGAACTTCTCCCCCGCGGTGATGGCGGGCAGCCCGTTCTTCATCGAGACGGAATCGGAGCCCTTGTCGTCGCTGCCGCACGCCGCGGTGGAGAGCAGCAGCAGCGGGACGACGAGTAGGCCGGCAAGTCGGCGCACGTGTTCCTCAGATCTCAGACGTCACAGTAATGGTGCCGACACTCTAGGCGTTCCTCCTGCCACGTCGAGGGCCCCGCACAGGGAACGTGCGGGGCCCAGCCGACCGGTACGACCTTCTTACATTCCGGCGATCAGCTTTTCCACCCGGTCGTCGACGGAGCGGAACGGGTCCTTGCACAGCACCGTGCGCTGGGCCTGGTCGTTCAGCTTGAGGTGGACCCAGTCGACGGTGAAGTCACGCCGCTGTTCCTGGGCGCGCCGGATGAAATCGCCGCGCAGCCGGGCCCGGGTGGTCTGCGGAGGCACCGACTTGCCCTCGAAGATCTTCATGTCATTGCAGATCCGGGCCGCCTGGCCGTTCTTCTGGAGCAGGTAGTACAGCCCCCTGCGACGGTGGATGTCGTGATAGGCGAGGTCTATCTGCGCGACCCTCGGGTTCGACATGGTCATGTTGTGCTTGGTCCGGTAGCGCTCGATGAGCCGGTGCTTCATGACCCAGTCGATCTCGGTCTCGATGCGGTCCAGTTGCTCGCTCTCGATCGCGTCGAGCGTACGGCCCCACAGTTCCAGGACCTGGGCGACGGTGCCGGCGCGGATGCCCCGCCGGTCGACGAAGTCCACGGCCTTCTCGTAGTACTCGCGCTGCACTTCCAGGGCGGAGGCCTCGCGGCCGCTGGCGAGCCTGACCTTGCGCTGCCCGGTGATGTCGTGACTGACCTCGCGGATCGCCCGAATGGGGTTCTCCAGGGTCAGGTCCCTCATCACCGTGCCGGCCTCGATCATCCGGAGGACGAGGTCGGTGGCGCCGACCTTGAGCAGCATCGTCGTCTCGGACATGTTCGAGTCCCCGACGATGACGTGCAGCCGGCGGTAGCGCTCGGCGTCGGCGTGCGGCTCGTCCCTGGTGTTGATGATGGGCCGGGAGCGCGTGGTGGCGGAACTGACGCCCTCCCAGATGTGCTCGGCACGCTGGGAGACGCAGTAGACGGCGCCCCGCGGGGTCTGCAGGACCTTTCCCGCGCCGCAGATCAGCTGCCGCGTCACGAGGAAGGGGATGAGGATGTCCGCGAGCCGGGAGAACTCCCCGTGCCGGGCGACGAGATAGTTCTCGTGGCAGCCGTAGGAGTTTCCGGCCGAGTCGGTGTTGTTCTTGAAGAGATAGACGTCGCCCGCGATTCCCTCCTCGTGCAGGCGTCGTTCGGCGTCGACGAGAAGGCCCTCGAGAATGCGCTCGCCGGCCTTGTCATGGGTGACCAGCTCGGTCACGTTGTCACATTCCGGTGTGGCATATTCCGGATGTGAACCCACGTCCAGGTACAGGCGGGCGCCGTTCCGCAGGAAGACGTTGCTGCTGCGGCCCCATGACACGACACGGCGGAAGAGGTAGCGCGCCACTTCGTCAGGAGACAGTCGGCGCTGTCCCCTGAACGTGCACGTGACGCCGTACTCGTTCTCCAGCCCGAAAATGCGGCGGTCCATGTCTGAACATTACGCCTGACGGCGTGCGCTGAAACCGGGTTGGACGTTCCCGTTTCGGTCGTGTTCCGATCAGTGCGCGTTCTTTTCGGCGTGCACGGCGCCGGGAACCGTCCCTCCCGCGGCGTGTCGCACGGTGGTGCCGCGGCCGGTGGGGGCACGGAGGGCGCGCCCGGTGGCGAGCAGCACGAGCAGGGCGACCAGGCCGCCGGCTCCGGCGACGGCGAACCCGGCCGTGGTTCCCGCCAGTTCGACGGCGGGCCCCGCCGCGGCGGAGCCCAGGGCCGCGCCGACCCCGAACGTGGTCACGAGCCACGAGAAGGCCTCGGTCACGGTGCCGCTCGGGGCGTGCCGGTCCACCACGATGAACGCACAGGCGAGCGCGGGGGCGAGGAAGACCCCGGAGAGGACCGACAGGCCGGCCATGGCGACGGGGCCGGGGGTCAGCATGAGCGGCAGGTAGCAGACCGCGAGGAGGCCCACGAGGACCCGGAGGCGCCGCTCGGGCGCCCCGGCCCACTGCCGGGCACCGTAGAGGACTCCGCCGAACAGCGCGCCGAGGCCGAGGGCCGCCATCAGCCAGCCGTAGGCGGACGGCGCGCCCCGGTCGTCCGCGTACGCGACGGCGGAGACCGTGATGGAGCCGAGCGCCAGCCCGACGAAGAAGAACGAACCGAGGAGGGCGAGGAGGCCGGGCGAGCGCAGGGCGCCCAGCCAGTGCGCCTCGCGCACGGCGGAACGCCAGGTGCGGGAGGGCTCGGAGAGCACCACGGCGAGGGCGCCGAGCACGCCCAGGACGTTGATGACGAGCAGGGCGGCGGCGGGCGACCACAGCGCGACGAGCAGCGTCACCAGGAGCGGGCCCACGGTGAACATGACCTCCTGGGCGACCGCGTCGAGCGCGTATGCCCGGTGCACCCGGTCCTCCCGGCCGAGCACGCTCGGCCACAGCGCGCGCAGGCCGCCCTCCAGCGGTGGGGTGAAGAGTCCCGCCAGGACGACGGCCGCATACGCGAGCGCGAGGTGGCCGATGCCGGCGAGGGCGAACAGGGCCATGCCGAGTGCGGACAGCACCGCGGCGGGCAACTGGACCCTGGGCTGCCCCTTGAGGTCGACGGCACGACCGAGGAGCGGCTGCCCGACCGCGTTGGAGATGCCGTAGGCGGCGATCAAACCACCGGCCAGGCTGTAGCTGCCGCCCTGGTCCCGGACGAACAGGGTCATGGCGATGGGGCCGGTGCCGTTGGGCAGCCGGCCGACGAGGGTCCCCGCGAGCAGTCGGGCCGCGTGCGGCGCCCGGAGTATGTCGAGATAGCCGCCGTGCGCGGGGGCCTCGGTGGCCATGTCACCCTCCCGTCACCTCGAACCCAGGTCGAGGTTTTACGTATAACTTCTGACGTCATACGTACCATGGCGCCTGTGCGCGGGTCCAGCCCGCGCCCCGTGACCGTTCGACTCGGAGGCTCCTGTGCAGACCCCGGAACCACTCGGCGGCTCCCGCCCCACCAGCCGGGACGTCGCCAGGGCCGCGGGCGTCTCCCAGGCCACCGTCTCCCTCGTCCTCGGTGACAAATGGCGCGGCCGGGTCTCCGAACGCACCGCGGAAGCCGTCCGCGAGGCCGCCCGGGGCCTCGGCTACCGCCCCAACCTCGCCGCCCGGAACCTCCGCCTCGGCCGCACCCGCACCGCGCTCCTCGTGGTACCGGCCCTCACCAACGAGTTCTTCGCCCGGGTCTACACCGGAGCCGCCGCCGTCGCGGCCCGACACGGCTTCGGCGTCGTCCTCTACCCCTCTCCCGACGGCATCGGGCCCGCCAAGGACCCCTTCGCCTCCGCCCGCGCCGCCCTCGACGGCGTCATCGCCTCCTCCATGGCGTCCGATGCGCTCAAGGCCTTCCGCGGCACCGACCTGCCCCTGGTCATGCTCGACAGCGACCCCGCGGACGCCGCTGCCGCCCACGTCAACCTGGACGTCGCCGACGGCATGCGCCAGGTCACCGGGCACCTCCTCGCGCTCGGCCACCGGCGCTTCGTCCACCTCGCCTCGGCCGTGCCCTCCTGGACCTTCGACGTCCGCGCCGCAGCCCTCGTCGAGTCCCTCGCCGAGGTCTCGGTGCGCACCGTCCGCGCCCCGCTGGACGTGCACGGCGCCATGGCCGCCACCGAGCGGGCCCTTGCCGCACCGGGCCCCCGCCCCACGGCCCTCGTCTGCGACGACGACATCCTCGCGGCCGGCGCCTGCAAGGCCCTGCGCCGCCTCGGGCTACGGGTCCCCGAAGACGTTTCGGTCACCGGATTCGACGACCTGGCGCTCGCAACCGCCGTCGAGCCCGAGCTGACCACCGTCGCCCTCCCCGCCGAGCACATCGGGGAACGGGGCATGGAGGCCCTCCTGAACGTCCTCGCGGGCGAAGCGGCTGCTCCCGACCTCTTGCCCGTGACCCTGGTCCCGCGCGGCTCCACGGGCCCTGCAGCAGGCTCCTGAGCGCACGTGCACGGAGGGCCCCGGTCCGCTCGCACGCGGATCGGGGCCCTCGGAGCACTGCCGACTACTCCTCGGAGGCCTCGTCCGAGGGCTCGTCCGTCGGGGTCGCCGCCGCGTCGTCCGCCTCCAGGAGACGCGAGAGCTGACGCCCGACGATGCGCTTGAACTTGCGCTGCTGCGGACGCGTGCGGTCCAGGACGGCCACCTCGAGGCGCTCCGCGGGAATCTCCCGCTCGGTGCCGTTGGTGTCCCGCGAGAGCGCCTGCACGGCCAGCTTCAGGGCCTCGGCCAGGGACATGCCGTCCCGGTGTCGCTGATCGAGGAAGGAGCTGATCTGCTCCGCGTTCCCGCCGACCGCGACCGAGCCGTGCTCGTCCACGATCGAGCCGTCGTGCGGCAGCCGGTAGATCTGGTCGCCTTCCGCTTCGGAGCCGACCTCGGCGACGACCAGTTCCACCTCGTAGGGCTTCTCCCCGGCGCTGGAGAAGATCGTGCCCAGGGTCTGCGCGTAGACGTTGGCCAGACCGCGTGCGGTGACGTCGTCCCGGTCGTAGGTGTACCCCCTCAGGTCGGCGTAGCGCACACCGCCGATGCGGAGGTTCTCGTACTCGTTGTACTTGCCGGCGGCGGCGAAGCCGATCCGGTCGTAGATCTCGCTGAACTTGTGCAGCGCTCGGGACGGGTTCTCACCGACGAAGACGATCCCGTCGGTGTACTGGAGGACGACCAGGCTGCGGCCGCGGGCGATGCCCTTGCGGGCGTACTCGGCCCGGTCGGCCATGGCCTGCTGGGGTGAGACATAGAACGGCGTGGACACCGGCTACCGTCCCTTTCTTCAGGTCTGAAGGGCTTCTAGGGGCGAGGAACGGTCAGAGCAGGGCGGCACGCGGCCCGTCGGGCTGCTCCAGACGCCGCTCGGTGACCGACCGGGCCAGCCCGGAGGACTCGGCCTCGCTGAGCCTGCGGAAGCCCTCCTCGGTGATGACGGTGACGATCGGGAAGATCCTGCGGGCCAGGTCCGGGCCGCCGGTCGCCGAGTCGTCGTCCGCCGCGTCGTACAACGCCTGCACCACCAGGGTGGTGGCCTGCTCCTCGGTCAGGTCGTCGCGGTACAGCTTCTTCATCGACCCGCGCGCGAAGATGGAGCCGGAGCCGGTGGCGGCGTACCCGTGCTCCTCGGAGCGACCGCCGGTCACGTCGTACGAGAAGATCCGGCCCTTCTCCTTGCCCTCGTCCCAGCCCGCGAAGAGCGGCACGACGGCGAGCCCCTGCATGGCCATGGCGAGGTTGCCCCGGATCATGGTGGAGAGACGGTTCGCCTTGCCCTCCAGGGAGAGCGTCGCCCCCTCCACCTTCTCGAAGTGCTCCAGCTCCAGCTGGAACAGCTTCACCATCTCCACGGCGAGGCCGGCGGTACCTGCGATGCCGACGGCCGAGTACTCGTCGGCCGGGAACACCTTCTCGATGTCCCGCTGCGCGATCATGTTCCCCATGGTCGCCCGCCGGTCACCGGCGAGCACCACGCCTCCGGAGAACGTGGCGGCCACGATGGTCGTGCCGTGCGGCGCCTCGACGATCCCCTCCGGAAGCTTCCGGTTGCCCGGGAGCAGTTCCGGCGAATGGTCGGCCAGGAAGTCCATGAACGAGGACGAGCCCGGCGTCAGGAAGGCAGCTGGTAGACGCCCGGTGCTACGAGTGTTGGCTTCCACGCGTTTCCCTCCAGTGATGAGATGGCCCGACGAAGGGTGTCGGGATCGTCTCCCAACTTGCCGATGGCCGAATTACAGTTGAAGCACAGTACGCCCCGGACCCTACCCGTCTCACGGCAGTGATCCACATGAACCGCTGATGCGGCGGGACGGACACGGGGGACGGACGCCCGAGGCGCATCGTCCCGCCGCGCCCGATCCCGGTGACGCCCCGCCAGCACCCGGAAGACCCGAACCCGGGCCCCCACAGCGGCGCGGGTCCGACAGGGGCGCACGAGATGCGGAAGGGGACGCGGGCACGTGGGCCCACGGCCGGTTCTGCTGCGCGGAGGCGGTCCGCTCCTGCCGGAGCCTCGGGGGGCGTGCGGCCGGCACGATCTCTGCGAGCCGCCGCACGGTCCCCGATCGCCGGCGGAATCACCGGGCCGCGTGGTCCCGCCACACCGACCGCACCGCGTGGTGACTTCCACCGTCACGTTCCCGCCCCCGAGCCGCCTTCACATCAAAGGCGGAATCACTCTCCACCTTTTTGCACAAAGCTTCGAACGAAGTCCTCGGCATTGGACTCGAGCACGTCGTCGATTTCGTCGAGAATCGAGTCGACGTCGTCGTCGAGCTTCTCCTGACGCTCCTGGAGATCGGAGCTCGCCTCCGTGGTGGTCTCCTCGACCTCCTCCGTGGAGCGCGTCGCCTTCTGCTGTCCGCCGCCGGTGTCCTTGGTCGCCATATCCCTCACCCCGCTCGAATCGGCCCGCTCGGTTGAGTCCGTACAAGATCAGACCCTATAGGCAGGGCCTGACATCGGCCCTGCAGTTTCCACAACGCCCGGGCACTGTTTCCATGATTCCCAGCACCGGGGTATTTCAGGCCCGAACCGGGCCCCCTGTTCAGCCGCCCGACAGCACCCGGACGAGTTCCTCTGCGGTCCGGCAGCGGTCCAGGAGCGATTTCACGTGGTCCTTGGTGCCGCGCAGCGGCTCCAGGGTCGGCACCCGCTGGAGGGAGTCCCGACCGGGCAGGTCGAAGATGACCGAGTCCCAGGAGGCCGCGGCGACGTCGTCGGCGTACTGCTCCAGGCACCGCCCCCGGAAGTACGCCCTGGTGTCCTCGGGAGGCGCCGCCTCGGCCCGTTCCACCTCCGGCTCGGTCAGGAGGCGCTTCATGCGCCCGCGGGCCACCAGACGGTTGTAGAGGCCCTTCTCGGGCCGCACGTCCGCGTACTGGAGGTCCACCAGGTGCAGTCTGGCCGCGTCCCAGTCCAGGCCGTCGCGGCGACGGTAGCCCTCCATGAGCTCGCGCTTGGCGATCCAGTCCAGCTCACCGGCCAGACTCATCGGATCGCTCTCCAGGCGGCCCAGGGTGTCCTCCCACCGCGCGAGGACGTCCATGGTCTGCTCGTCCGCGTCCGAGCCGTAACGCTCTTCCACGTACTTCCTGGCGAGCTCGAAGTACTCCATCTGGAGCTGGACCGCGGTGAGCGTCCGACCGCTCCGGAGCGTGACCAGGTACTGGAGGCCGGGGTCGTGCGAGATCTGGTGGAGGGTGCGCACGGGCTGGTCGACGGCGAGGTCGACGGTGATGAAGCCGTCCTCGATCATCGAGAGCACCAGCGCCGTGGTGCCCAGCTTGAGGTAGGTCGAGATCTCCGAGAGGTTGGCGTCTCCGATGATCACGTGCAGCCGGCGGTACTTGTCGGCGTCGGCGTGCGGCTCGTCCCGGGTGTTGATGATGGGCCGCTTGAGCGTGGTCTCCAGACCCACCTCGACCTCGAAGTAGTCCGCGCGCTGGCTGATCTGGAAGCCGTCCTCGCGTCCGTCCTGGCCGATGCCGACCCGCCCCGCACCGGTGACGACCTGACGGGAGACGAAGAAGGGGGTCAGATGGCGCACGATGTCCGAGAAGGGGGTCTCCCGCTTCATCAGGTAGTTCTCGTGCGTGCCGTAGGAGGCGCCCTTGTTGTCGGTGTTGTTCTTGTAGAGGTGGATGGGCTGGGCCCCGGGGAGCTGGGCGGCGCGCTCGGCGGCCTCCGCCATGATCCGCTCGCCGGCCTTGTCCCAGAGCACGGCGTCACGCGGATTGGTGACCTCGGGAGAGCTGTACTCGGGGTGGGCGTGGTCCACGTAGAGACGGGCCCCGTTGGTGAGGATCACGTTCGCCAGGCCGATGTCCTCATCGGTGAGCTGGCTGGAGTCTGCGGCCTCGCGGGCGAGGTCGAAGCCGCGGGCGTCCCGCAGCGGATTCTCCTCCTCGAAGTCCCAGCGGGCGCGGCGCGCCCGGTGCATCGCCGCCGCGTAGGCATTGACGATCTGGGACGAGGTGAGCATGGCATTGGCGTTCGGGTGTCCCGGGACGGAGATCCCGTACTCCGTCTCGATGCCCATTACTCGCCGTACGGTCATGCGGCCCTCCTTGCCCGGCGGCGCTCACGGTGCGCGACTCGGCGGGTACCGATGAGCCTAGAACGGCTCCGCGCTGGTGGGGAGATCGATTGCAGTATTTCCCTGTTTCCCTGTGATGCCGGGGGAAATGCTGGATGGAATGCGCCGGCTGCGGATGTCCGTTTTCCGGACATCCGCAGCCGGTGGGCGTTTTACAGGTACTGACCGGTATTGGCCACCGTGTCGATGGAGCGTCCGGTGTCCGCGCCCTGCTTTCCGGTGACGAGCGTACGGATGAACACGATCCGCTCGCCCTTCTTTCCGGAGATCCGGGCCCAGTCGTCGGGGTTGGTCGTGTTGGGCAGGTCCTCGTTCTCCTTGAACTCGTCCACGCACGCCTGGAGGAGGTGGGAGACCCGGATGCCCTTCTGGTTGTGGTCGAGGAAGGCCTTGATGGCCATCTTCTTGGCCCGGTCGACGATGTTCTGGATCATCGCGCCGGAGTTGAAGTCCTTGAAGTACAGGACTTCCTTGTCGCCATTGGCGTACGTGACTTCGAGGAAGCGGTTCTCCTCGGACTCCGCGTACATCTGCTCGACGACGGACTGGATCATTCCGTGAGCAGCCGCGCCCTTCGAGCCGCTGTGCTCGGAAATGTCGTCCGCATGGAGCGGCAGATTGGCCGTGAGGTACTTCGCGAAGATGTCCTTCGCGGCCTCCGCGTCCGGACGCTCGATCTTGATCTTGACGTCGAGCCGGCCGGGCCGCAGGATCGCGGGGTCGATCATGTCCTCGCGGTTGGAGGCGCCGATGACGATGACGTTCTCCAGCCCCTCCACACCGTCGATCTCGGCGAGCAGCTGCGGGACGATGGTGTTCTCCACGTCCGAGCTGACACCGGAGCCGCGGGTGCGGAAGAGGGATTCCATCTCGTCGAAGAAGACGATGACGGGGGTGCCCTCGCTCGCCTTCTCCCGGGCACGCTGGAAGACGAGGCGGATGTGCCGCTCGGTCTCACCGACGTACTTGTTGAGGAGCTCGGGGCCCTTGATGTTGAGGAAGTAGGACTTCCCCGCGGGCTGACCGGTCACCTCGGCGACCTTCTTGGCCAGGGAGTTGGCCACGGCCTTGGCGATCAGCGTCTTGCCGCAACCGGGCGGGCCGTAGAGCAGGATGCCCTTGGGCGGCCTCAGTTCGTGTTCCTTGAAGAGGTCCGGGTAGAGGTACGGAAGCTCGACGGCATCGCGGATCAGCTCGATCTGGTTGCCCAGGCCGCCGATCTTGTCGTAGTCGACGTCCGGGACCTCTTCCAGAACGAGCTCTTCGACCTCGCTCTTGGGGACCACCTCGTAGACGTAGCCGGACCTGGAGTCGAGCAGCAGGGCGTCGCCGGCGCGAATGGTGACGTCCAGCAACGGCTCGGCGAGCCGCACCACCCGCTCCTCGTCGGTGTGCCCCACCACCAGGGCGCGCTCGCCGTCCTCAAGGATCTCCTTGAGGGTGACGATGTCCCCGGCCCGCTCGAATTCCATGGCCTCGACCACGTTGAGCGCTTCGTTGAGCATGACTTCCTGGCCCCGCTTGAGCTCTTCGAGCTCAATGCTCGGGCTGACGTTCACCCGGAGCTTGCGGCCGCCTGTGAAGATGTCGCACGTGCCGTCCTCATTGGCCTGCAGGAAGACACCGAAACCGGCCGGCGGCTGCGCGAGCCGGTCGACCTCCTCCTTGAGGGCCACGATCTGGTCGCGGGCCTCACGGAGCGTGTGCGCGAGCCGCTCGTTCTGCGCGGACACGCCGGCCAGGTTGGTCTGCAGCTCGACGATCCGCTCTTCGAGAATCCTCGTGTGTCGCGGAGAGTCGGCGAGCTTGCGGCGCAGGACGGCGATTTCCTGCTCGAGATAGGCAACCTGGCCGGCGGGGTCTTCAGACCCCCGCCCCGGCCGGATGCCGCGGTTGATGTCGTCGTCGTGGGCTGCCACGGTCCTCACCTCCTCCAAGGGGAGCTGGACGCTTCCTGACCCTACCTGCGTGGGTGGTGATTGAAACCCCTAGATCAAAAAGACTCCGGGGTGTGTCCGATCTTCACCCTTGCGCTTCCCCTCTCGCCAGGGGAATACCCACCCTTCACCGTCTGAAAGCGGGCGGTTGTATCGTCGTCATTGGTCAACACCCGTCAGAGGTGGCCCGACTTATAGCGCGAAGCAGAAACGGCAGGAGATATGACCGTGCAGCATGAGGCTCCGGCGAAGGGTGCCGAAGAGGCGCTGGAGGTCTGGATCGACCAGGACCTGTGCACCGGGGACGGGATCTGCGCGCAGTACGCTCCCGAGGTCTTCGAGCTCGACATCGACGGGCTCGCTTATGTGAAGAGCGCCGACGACGAACTGCTGCAGGACGCGGGTGCCACCACGCCGGTGCCGCTGCCCCTGCTCCAGGACGTGGTGGACTCCGCCAAGGAGTGCCCGGGCGACTGCATCCACGTGCGCCGGGTCGCCGACGGCGTCGAGGTGTACGGCCCCGACGCCGGGTGACGGCTCAGGCGCTCGGCGCCTCGCTCTGGCTGCTGCGGACGAAGGCACCGTCGTGCCAGCGCCAGCTGACCTGCTCCTTCTCATCGGGACAGCAGCTGGGCACGTCGGGGGACGAGTAGCCGAGCAGGGTCGCGCGTACGGCTCCGTCGCGGACGGCGAGCTCGGTCACGTTCCGGTGCTGTTCGGGCGCGACGAGCGTGGCGACCACGCGCGCGGGGGCTCCGTCCTCCGTGCCCCCGGTGAGCACGTAGACGCCGCTCGGCGGGGTGCCGGAGCCTGCTTCGCAGTGCACGGCTGCAACGGTCTCGGGGTTTCCGTCGCCGTCGAGGTCTCCGGCGGCCCGCTTCGAGACCGTGCTCGGGGCGCCTCCGCACTCCAGGGGGTAGTCGGCTCCGGAGGCCTCGGGGGCGGGCCTCGGGGGCGGGGTGCCGGTGGCTCCGGCGGGGCCGGGCTGGAGCAGTCCGGCGAGGGCGACGACCGCGGCGGTCGCGGTGGCGGTGGCCAGCCAGTGCGCCGGTCGGGCGTGGGTGTGGGCGAGGTCCGCGAGGTCCGGGGCGGCGGAGGGCTGCACGCGAGACGTCTCCTGTGGGGTGGTGCGACGGGGTTTCGGGGCATCGTGCCACACGTCACAGGGCGACGGAACAGGTGGGGGCCGACCGGGCTCGGTACGGGCTGCGACGGGCATGAGGACGCCGCCGTGGGTTTCCCCGGCGGCCGGGGAACCCGACGGCGGCGCAGTGCGGGTGTCGGAGCGTCAGCCCTTCACGGGGCGTCAGCCCGTGTGCCGGGTCGAGGCCCCGTCGGGGACGTCAGCCCTTGTTGGGGCCTTCATAGTCCTCGCCGTAGGCGCCCTTGGCGGGGCGGCGGCGACGCATCGGCGGCTCGACGCCGTCGGCGAGGCGACGGGCGGTGACGAGGAAGCCGGTGTGGCCGATCATGCGGTGATCGGGGCGGACGGCGAGGCCCTCGACGTGCCAGTTGCGGATCATGGACTCCCAGGGCTGCGGCTCGGCGTAGCAGCCGAACTCGCGGATGGACTCCACGGTGCGGGCCAGCTGGGTGGTGGTGGCCACGTAGCAGCAGAGGATGCCGCCGGGGACGAGCGCCTTGGAGACCGCCTCCAGGCACTCCCAGGGGGCGAGCATGTCGAGGATGACGCGGTCGACGTCGGTGTCGGACAGGTTGTCCTGGAGGTCGCCGACGGTCAGCTGCCACGCGGGGTGGGGGCCGCCGAAGTAACGCTCGACGTTGCCCTTCGCGATCTCGGCGAAGTCCTCGCGGCGCTCGTAGGAGTGCAGCATGCCGCTGTCGCCGATGGCGCGGAGCAGGAAGCTGCTGAGCGAGCCCGAGCCCACGCCGGCTTCGACGACGCGCGCGCCGGGGAAGATGTCGGCGAAGGCGAGGATCTGTCCCGCGTCCTTCGGGTAGACCACGGCGGCGCCGCGGGGCATGGACAGGACGTAGTCGGGGAGCAGGGGGCGCAGCGCGAGGTAGGCGACGTTTCCCGTGGTACGGACAACACTGCCCTCGGGAGCACCGATCAGCTCGTCGTGGGGGAAGGAACCCTTGTGGGTGTGGAAGTTCTTCCCGGCCTCGAGCGTGAACGTGTAGTGGCGTCCCTTGGGGTCGGTGAGCTGGACCTGGTCCCCGACCTTGAAGGGCCCGCGACGGCGGGCGGCACCGGTCGGTTCGGACATGTGAACAAGAGTACCGGGCTCAGGAGGAGGGGCGTGCCATGGCCTTCACGAAGGCGCGCTCGACGTCCGCGGTGGAGAGGACGCCGTAGATCTCGCCCCCTTCCTCGACTACGAGGTACTCGGTGGCGGGGTGGGCCCGGAGGTGGTCGAGGAGGGGCTGGCCGGTGAGTTCGGCCGGGACGCGCATGCCGTCGGCCAGGTCTTGGGAGAGCGTGCTGACGGCCACCCAGGGACGACGGTGCTGGGGCACGGCGGCAATGGCCGCCTCGCGGACGATGCCGGTCGGTTCGCCGGCACCGTCGGCGACGACGAGGGCACGGGCACCCGCCTCGTTGGCCCGGCGCAGGGCCTCGGAGAGGGGGGTCGTGGGTTCGACGGGAATCGCGCGGCGGGTGAGGGCGCGGGCCCGGAGCTCGGGGAGGTGCTCGCGAAGGCGGGCCATGCGGAGGCTGTTCCCGGCCCCCGTCCAGATGATGGCGGCGAGGATCGCGGCGAGCAGGGCGTCGGTGACGGTGGTGAAGCCGCTGATGTCGTCGGTGGAGTTGCCCAGGAGGCCGGTGCGGGTGAGGACCGGCAGGCCGATGAGGACGAGCACCGCCAGGGCGCGGCCGACCCAGGCGGCGGCGACGGTGCCGCTCATGGGCTTGCCGGTGATCTTCCAGACGACGGCACGGAGCATGCGGCCCCCGTCGAGCGGGAGGCCGGGGAGCAGGTTGAAGACCGCCACGATCAGGTTGGAGATCATCAGACCGGCGAGGAGGACCCCCGGAACGGTGCCGGGCTCGACGGCGTACAAGGAGAGGTAGAAGACGCCCGCGAGGACGAGGGAGAGGAGCGGGCCGACGAAGGCGAGGACGAACTCCCGGCCGGGGGTCTCGGTCTCCTTCTCGATCTCGGAGACGCCGCCGAAGAACTGGAGCTGGATGCGGCGCACCGGGAGCTTGAAGCGGAGCGCCGCGACGGTGTGCGCCAGTTCGTGGACGAGCACGGAGGCGTAGAAGGCGACGGCGAAGAAGAGGGAGACCAGGTAGCGGGCGGCGCCGATCTCGGGCAGGACGCGCTCGATCTGGTCGCCGAAGACCCAGGTGATGAGGGCCGCGACGAGGAACCAACTGGGGGCGACGTAGACGGGCACGCCGAAGGGGCGGCCCATGAGGATCCCTCCGCCGGGCTCCTCGGTCCGCTGCGGCTTGGGCTCGTCCTGGTTCACGTGTTCCTCTCGTCGCGCGGTGCGACCCACATCGGTGCGTCACGGTTCGATCATGCAGCGCGACGGGGTCCCAGGTCGATGGTATTCCGATCCATGTCGGTGGTGGGCCGTAGGGTCTCCGTCATGAGTACGAGCGAGCAGGGGCCGGTGGAGCCCCGGGTGCCCATGTCGTTGTCGCCCTCGCGGGCGAGCGATTTCATGCAGTGTCCGCTGCTGTACCGGTTCCGGGTGATCGACCGGCTGCCGGAGAAGCCGAGTGCGGCGGCGACGCGGGGCACCCTGGTGCACGCGGTGCTCGAGCGGCTCTTCGACGATCCCGCGGCGGAGCGGACGGCACCGCGGGCGAGGGCGATGGTGTCGGGGCAGTGGGAGCGGCTCCTCGCCTCGCGACCGGAGCTGGGCGAGCTGTTCGCCGGGGACCCCGACGGGGCGCGTCTCGCGGGTTGGCTGGACGAGGCGGAGCAGCTGGTCGAGCGGTGGTTCGCGCTGGAGGATCCGACGCGTCTGGAGCCGGCCGAGCGCGAGCTGTTCGTGGAGACGGAGCTGGAGTCGGGGTTGCGGCTGCGGGGGGTGATCGACCGGGTCGACGTGGCGCCTTCGGGTGAGGTGCGGATCGTGGACTACAAGACGGGGAAGGCGCCCCGGCCCGAGTACCGCGACGGTGCGCTGTTCCAGATGACCTTCTACGCGCTGGTGGTGTGGCGCCTGAAGGGCGTCGTCCCGCGGCGGCTGCAGCTGGTGTACCTGGGGAGCGGGGAGGTGCTGACCTACGACCCGGTGGAGGCGGACCTGCTCCGGGTGGAGCGGAAGTTGCTCGCGCTGTGGGATGCGATCCGGCGGGCGACGGAGTCGGGGGACTGGCGGCCACGGCCGACGCGCCTGTGCGGCTGGTGCGATCACCAGGCCGTCTGTCCGGAGTTCGGCGGGACTCCCCCGGCCTATCCGTTGAAGATCGTTCCGGTGCGCCCGCCGGAGTCGGGCGAATCCGGACAGGGCAGAATGGACCCGGCCCCGCCCGCACCGTAGTGGGGGCGCCCCTGCGAGCCCAGCCCCGTGAATGGAGCCCCCCGTGACGATCCGCGTCCTGTTGGTCGACGATCAGCCGCTGCTGCGGACCGGATTCAGGATGATCCTGGAGGCGGAGCAGGACATCGCGGTGGTGGGTGAGGCCGGAGACGGCCTGCAGGCACAGGAGCAGGTGCGCGCACTGCAGCCGGACGTGGTGCTGATGGACATCCGGATGCCGCGGATGGACGGCGTGGAGGCGACCCGGCAGATCACGGGTCCGGGGCGGGACGGACCGGCGAAGGTGCTGGTCCTGACGACCTTCGATCTGGACGAGTACGTGGTGGAGGCCCTGCGGGCGGGCGCGAGCGGCTTCCTCCTGAAGGACGCTCCGGCGAACGAGCTGGTGCAGGCGATCAGGGTGGTGGCGGCCGGCGAGGCGATGCTCGCGCCGTCGATCACGCGCCGGCTGCTCGACAAGTACTCGGCGCACCTGCCGACCGGCGAGGAGCAGGTGCCCGACGCCCTGGGCACCCTGACGGACCGCGAGGTGGAGGTGCTGAAGCTGGTGGCGCGCGGCCTGTCGAACGCGGAGATCGCGGCCGACCTGTTCGTCAGCGAGACGACGGTGAAGACGCACGTGGGGCACGTGCTGACGAAGCTGGGGCTCCGGGACCGCGTACAGGCCGCCGTGTACGCGTACGAGAGCGGTCTGGTGCGCCCCGGCGGCGGCCAGTAGCCGATCGTACGGGGAACGGACACGGGGCCCGGCGCGCGTCGTGCGCGCCGGGCCCCGTGCGGTCGGTGGAGGGGTCAGCCCTTCCGGATCTCCCAGAAGCGGAAGACCGTCGAGGCGTCGAGGGTCCACTCGAGGCCGGTGACGTCGTCGCGGGCGACGGCGTACTGCTTGCCCTGCCAGAGCGGGATGATCGGGAGTTCGTCGGCGACGATGTCCTGGATCTCGCCGTACGCCTTGGCCGTGGCGGCGCGGTCGGCGATGCCGGCGGTCTTGGGAATGAGAGTGCCGGTGATGGCGGAGTTCTCGTAGTGGTTCCCGAGGACGTTGTCCTTGCCGAAGAACGGGCTGGTGAAGTTGTCCGCGTCGGGGTAGTCGGGGACCCAGCCCTTGACGTAGACGCCGTACTTGCCGGCCGCGATGTCCTTCTCGTACTGGTTGAAGGCGACGGACTTCACGTCGGCCTCGAAGAGGCCGCTGGCGTTGAGCTGGGCGGCGATGGCCTCCAGCTCCTGGTCGGTGGCGGGGCCGTAGCGGCTGGGCGTGGACCAGAGGGTGAGCTTCACCTTGTCGGTGATGCCCGCGTCCCGGAGGGCCTTCTTCGCCTTGGCCGCGTCGGGGTCGCCGTAGGTGTCGAAGAAGGCGGTGTTGTGACCGGCGATGCCGGCGGGGACGATCGAGTAGAGCGGGGTGGCCGTCGACTTGTAGACGTTCTCGACGAGGGCCTCGCGGTCCACGAGGTACGCGATGGCCTTGCGGACGCCGAGCTTGCCGACGACCGGGTCGTTCATGTTGAAGACGAGGTGCTGGACCTCGGCGCTGCTGCCGGGTATGACCTCGATGCCCTTGCCGGACGTGTCGGCGGAGTTCTCCAGGGCGGCGATGTCGCCGGCGGAGAGTCCTCGGTAGGCCACGTCCACGTCGCCGTCGATGAAGGCCTTGGAGAGTGCGGCGCGGTCGCCCTGGTAGAGCTTGAGGGTGACCGCGTCGTTCTTGGGCCGGGCGGTGCCCTTGTAGCCGGCGTTGGCGGAGAAGGTGGCCTCGGTCTCGCTGATGGAGTCCAGCTTGTACGGTCCGGAGCCGATGGCCTTGCCGTCGGCGCGGAGCGCGTCGGCCGGGTACTCGCGGTGATCGACGATGGAGCCGGCGCCGGAGGCGATCTTGCTGGGGAAGGTGGCGTCCGGGACCTTCAGCCGGAAGATGACGGTCCGCTCGTCCGGGGTCTCGATGGTGTCGATGGTGGAGAGCAGCGGCGCCGGACCCGAGGGGTCCGCGATCTTGAGGGCCCGCTCGAAGGAGAACTTGACGTCCTCCGAGGTGAGCTTGTTGCCGTTGGAGAAGGTGAGGCCCTCGCGCAGGGTGCAGGTGTAGACCTTGCTCCCGGTTTCGAAGTCGCACTTGTCGGCGGCCTCGGGCTCGGGCTCGGAGCCTCCCTTCGGGAAGGCGAGGAGGGACTGGAAGACGTTGTTGAACAACAGCCAGGAACCGGGGTCGTAGCCGGCCGCGGGGTCGGTGGCGAGGATCTCGTCGGACATGCCGACGCGTACGCCCCCTCCGGAGCCGCCTGATCCGCCCTGCTCGGTGCCGCAGCCGCTGAGGAGGGCGGCGGACAGGCCCGCGGCGAGCGGGGCCGTCAGCCACTTGTTGTGTGCCTTCACAGAACTTGCCTCTTGATCTCTTGTCAGGCCGGCCGCGCAGGGTCGCACGACCGGGACAACGAAGGGGTCAGGCGGTGCCGCGCCCCAGTTCCCACAGCAGAAGGTCGGAGGAGGTGTTGAGGGCGTACTCGACTCCGTTCAGGTCGTCGCGCGCGGCGACGTACTGCTTGCCCTGCCACAGGGGCAGGACGGGGACGTCTTCGGCGACGATCTTCTGGATCTGCGCGTAGACGGGTCCGGCGGCGTTGCGGTCGGCCTGGCGGCGCGAACGCGGGATGAGCTTCTCCCGGACGGTCTTGTTCACGTACGGGGTGTTGAGGAAGTTGTCGCTGTCGAGGAACGGCGCGATGTAGTTGTCGGGGTCCGGGTAGTCCGGGAACCAGCCGAGGCCGTAGACGGCGTAGTCGCCGCGCTTCTGGGCGGTACGGAACTGGGACCACTCGGTTCCCTGGACGGTGGCGTCGAAGAGCTCGCTGGCGATGAGCTGCTTCTTGAGCGCCTCGAACTCCTGGGCGGTCTCGGCGCCGTAGTGGTCGGTGGTGTAGTTCAGGGTGACCTTGACCGGGGTCTGGACGCCCGCGTCCTTGAGGAGCTTGGCGGCGCGGGCCTGGTCGGGCTCGCCGTAGGCGTCGAAGAAGGGGGTCGCGTGGCCCGTGATGCTGGAGGGGATCAGCGAGTAGAGCGGCTCGGCGGTGGGTCCGTAGACGAGGTTGACGAGCGCGCCCCGGTCGACGACGGCGGCCATGGCCTGGCGGACGGCCTTCTCCTCGACGGCGGGGGCCTTGGTGTTGAAGCCGAGGTAGCGGATCTCCAGGCCGGGCACCTCGGTGACGCGGATGCCCTCCTTGGGCTTCTCCGTGAGGTTCTTGATCTGCTCCTGCGACAGGGAGCGCGCCATCATGTCGATGTCGTCGCCCTCCAGGGCCGCGCCCATGGAACCGGCGTCGGCGTAGGGGCGCAGCTCGACCCGGTCGTTGCGCAGGGTGACGTCGCCCTTGTACTGCGGGTTCTTGCTGAAGACGAAACGGGTGGCCTTGTCTCCGTCGTGCTCGACCTTCACGGTGTACGGCCCCGAACCGTCGACCTCGAAGCCCTCGCGGAGCGCGTCATCGGCGTACTTGTCCTTGCTGAGGATGCCGGCGACCGGAGTGGAGAGCTTGTACGGGAAGGTGGCGTCGGGGGTCTTGAGGTGGAAGACGACCTCGTCGGCGCCCTGGGGCTCGACGGTGTCGACGTTCGCGAGGAGGGCGGCGGTTCCGTTGTCCGACTTGATCTTCAGGACCCGCTCGATGGAGAACTTGACGTCCTCCGCGGTGATGGGGGTGCCGTCCGCGAAGGTGAGGCCGGGACGGAGCTTGCAGCGGTAGCTCTCGCTGGCCTTGTCGGTGAAGCCACAGCTCTGCGCGGCTTCCGGAACGGGCTCGCCGCCGCCCCGGGGCACGTGCAGGAGGGTCTGGACCGTCTGGCGCAGGATGTTCCAGGCGCCGGTGTCGTAGGCGTAGGCCGGGTCGAACGGGGCGGGGGCGTCCTCGGTGACGATGAACTGGTCCGTGGTGCCCACGACGATCGCTCTGCCGTCCTCCGTGCCGCCGCAGGCGGCGAGCAGGGGGGCGAGCAGTCCGGCCACGGCCGGCAGCACCAGGGTCTTGCGGTTCATCAGGGACGATCTCCTCATCCGGCACTGGGATACAGCGGTGGTGGAACTCCGCCGCCTGCCGCCCGTTCGGGGCGGGAGCGATCGGGCCGGGTGTTGCGATCGGTCCTGTGATCACGGCGACTTGGGTGTGCGCCGGTGCACGCGGTTATGCGGCGAAGTACTCGCGAAAGATTAGTGGGCGGCGCCCCTATTGCCGGACCACGGGCCGTCCCGGGGGTAATCGCACAGTGATCATGAATGCGATGGGCTCGATAGTCATGCGCCGGATGATGCGGACGCAGCTGAGCGAATCGGGACACATGGGCACGCCGAAACAGTCACTTTCCAGACACAGAACGCAGTCAGGCCACTCGCCGGCCAGCACTCTGAGTGACTAAGGTCACGTTGCGGGCTTTTCGGCGAATGGCCTGATCGTTTTCTACCTGGCGAAAGCGGATTCGCCGCGGAGGGATCCCGGGAAGGCTCAGGAAAAGCTCAAATTCTGGTGATCAGCGTGCGCAGGAACGGCACGTCGACCTCTTCCAGGGAGCGCACCACGACCCGCCCCGCGGAGGCCGTGATCGGGGCGACGGAGGGCACTGCCACGACCCTGCAGCCCGCCGCCTCGCCGGCCGCCACACCGGTCGCGGTGTCCTCGATGACGGCACAGAGCGCGGGGTCGACCCCGACGCCCTGGGCGGCCGTCAAGTACGGCTCGGGGTGCGGCTTGGTCTGGACGACCTCGTCGCCGGCGACGGTGAGCGTGAAGCGGTCGTGGCCGAGGGAGGCGAGGACCCGGTCGATGATCCGGCGGTGCGAGGCGGAGACCAAGGCGGTGGGGATGGAGTGCCGGGCCAACTCGGCGAGCAGCCGCTCGGCGCCCGGCATGAGCGGGACGCCCCGCTCGATGCGCTGCTCGAACTTCTCGTTGAGCAGGACGCTGAGCTCGGCGAGGGTGATGTCGGCGCCGGTGGATTCGATCAGGTAGCCGGCGCTTCGGGACATCGGGCCCCCGACGACGACATCGCGCCAGGCGTCGTCCAGGCGGTGTCCGAGGTCGGCGAAGACCTCCACCTCCGCGTCCCACCAGAAGTCCTCCGTGTCGACGAGGGTCCCGTCCATGTCGAGGAAGACCGCCTGCAGGGCGGAGCGGCCGTTCGTGCGGAACGGGGACGCGGGGACCGTACTGGTCATCCGACACACCTCCATGGAGGGACGAGAAGGCCGGCCCCCTCCCCGGTACGGGGAGGAAGACCGGCCTGCACTGGACCGACCAGTGTACGTCGCGATCACCCGAAACGGGCGGATTTACTCCGCCCGATTACCGTGCGTTGAAGTAGGTTGCTTCGGGGTGGTGGAGGACGAAGGCGTCGGTGGATTGTTCGGGGTGGAGTTGGAATTCTTCGGAGAGGTGGACGCCGATGCGTTCGGGGTGGAG